>CABUVC010000323.1 GCA_902494855.1 uncultured Collinsella sp. | reverse complement strand
GAGCCCTACGATCCCAACTTCACGCCCACGCGCATCAACCTTTCGGCCAACGAGAACACCTATCCCGTGCCGGCCGGCGTGCGCGAGGCGGTCGATGCAGCGCTTGCCGCCACCCCGCTCAATCGCTATCCCGATCCCATGTCCAACGACCTGCGCGACGAGCTTGCTGCCTGGCATGGCGTGACGCGCGAGAACATCTGCGTGGGAAACGGCGGCGACGAGCTGCTCTATAACTATCTGCTGGCGTTTGGCGGCGCGGGGCGGACCCTGCTCAACTGCCCGCCGTGCTTTAGCGAGTACGCGTTCTTTGCGTCGCTGTGCCAGACCGAGGTGCGCGACGTGTGGCGCGACCCGGCGACTTTTGAGCTCGACCAAGCGGCTGTGCTCGCGGCGGCGCCCGAGTGCAACCTGGCCATCGTGACCTCGCCCAACAATCCCACGGGTGATGTGGCTCCGCTCGACTTTGTCGCGGCGCTGTGCGATGTGTGCCCCGGCATGGTGATGGTCGACGAGGCCTTCGTGGAGTTTGCCGACGATTCGTTTGGCGCGGCCACCACGGCGCAGGGGCTTATCGCCGAGCATCCCAACCTGGTGATTCTGCATACGTTGTCCAAGGCGTTTGGCGCTGCCGGTACACGTCTGGGTTACGTTATCGCGGCGCCGGAAGTCATCGACGTGTTCGCGGCGATTCGCCAGATCTATTCGGTCAATGTGCTGAGCCAGGCCGCCGCGCTTGCCTGCGTGCGTGCCCGCGATGCCTACGCGCCCGTGGTGGCGCAGGTCGCATCCGAGCGCGAGCGCGAGCTGTGCGCCCTGCGCGCAATGGCTGCCGAGGGCATGCCCGTGGAGGCATGGCCGAGCGCGGCGAATTTTGTGCTCGTGCGCACGCCGCATGCCACGCGCGTGCGCGAGCGTCTGCGCGACGAGTATTCGATTCTGGTGCGCGACTTTAGCTATGCGCTGGGGCTTGCGGGCTGTCTGCGCATTACCGTGGGTACGCCGCGGGAAAACGACGAGGTGCTGGCTGCGTTTGCCGCGCTGGTGAAGGAGGAGATGTAGATGGGCCGTTATGCCGAGGTAACCCGTAAGACGGGGGAGACCGATATTGTCGTCAAGCTCGACCTGGATGGAACCGGTGCGTGTGATATCTCGACCGGCGTGCCGTTTTTCGACCACATGCTTAACGCCTTTGGCCGCCATGGTTTGTTTGATTTGACGGTGCGCGCGGTGGGCGACGTCGAGGTCGATGCGCACCACACCGTTGAGGATACGGGCATTGTGCTGGGCGAGGCGTTTTGCCAGGCGCTGGGTGACAAGGCGGGCATTACGCGCTTTGCCGATGCGGCGATTGCCATGGACGAGACACTCGTGATGGCCGCCGTGGATATCTCGGGTCGCGGGCAGGCCTACTGCGAGCTGCCCGTGCCGACCGAGCGCGTGGGCAGCTTCGATACCGAGCTAGCCGTCGAGTTCTTCTACGCCTTTACGCGTGACGCCAAG
>CABUVC010000322.1 GCA_902494855.1 uncultured Collinsella sp. | reverse complement strand
CCCGTTTTATATATGCATTTGGGTTAACAGAACCTTTACCGTGGCGCTACGTTGGGCATATGGGCGCGGGGCACACTAAGCCATGAGAAGCAAGGTCTTTCCCGTGGAGGAAGTGGTCTCATGAACGCTCGAGATATCGCTATTGCCGTCGTCGCATTGGTACTTGGTTGTCTTGGCCCCACGGCCGCGCTGGTCGCGGGCATGCAGGGCGCGTGCGGAGCTGCTCCTATCGTTGTTGGGGCCTTAATTGCTGTCGCTGTGCTGGGAAGTGCCGGTGTCGTCCTTTGTCGTGATGATGAGGACGAGATCGTGGGGTCTTAAAGATGGCCTCAACTCTGGTTTTGCCGGAGCATGTCGCATGCGCCGGGTGGTCGTATTTAGAAGAACAAACGCATGGGAACTTATGACGCGGGGCAGACCGCAAAGACGCGCGTGGGATATCCAACGCCATCGCGCACCTTGGGGAAGGTGCAGAAGATGACAGCGCCCGTGGCGGGAAGCTCCTTTCATCGGGCTTTTTGCTGATGTTAATGCGGTGCCGTGACAGCTCGATTTCTGCTGCGTTACGATACGTTCTCGATTGCGATTCCACGATGTTTCGGCTGCGTGACCATTGTGTTTCGCCTTGCCGGGGCGCTGATGGCGAAGGGAGGGGCCGTGCAATACCGCGTTGACCCCAAAAGCGGCAACCGTATCTCGGCGTTGGGGCTGGGCTGCATGAGGTTTCCCGGTGCGCCGGGACGCCCGGATGCGAAGACTGCCGACGCCATCATCTCCCGTGCGGTGGAGCAGGGGATTAACTACCTGGACACGGCCTATCTCTATCCCGGCAACGAGGCGTGCGTGGGGGCGTCGCTTGAGCGCCTGGGCTTGCGCGACCAGGTTTTGCTCGCAACCAAGCTGCCGCATGCTTCGTGCAAATGCGCGGAGGATTTCGATCGGTTCTTCGACGAGCAGCTGCGTCGCCTGCGGACCGACCGTATCGACTATTACCTCATGCACAACATTACCTCGCCCGCCCAGTGGGAACGTGTGGTGGCGTTGGGCATCGAGGACTGGATTGCGCGTCAAAAGGCGGCGGGGCGCATTCGCCAGATTGGTTTTTCGTACCACGGCAGCGCGGCGGATTTCATGACGATGCTCGATGCATATGAGTGGGACTTTTGCCAGATCCAGTACAATTACGCTGGAGAGCGATATCAGGCGGGAACAGCAGGACTCATGGCGGCCGCGGAGTGCGGGCTCGCGGTGTTTGTGATGGAGCCGCTGCTGGGCGGGCGTCTGGCGGGCAAGCTGCCGCCGCGGGCTCGCGCTGTGCTCGACGACGCCCGTGACCCGCACCTGCGTACTCCTGCCGCCTGGGGGCTTTCGTGGGTGTGGAACCATCCTCAGGTGACGATGCTGCTTTCGGGCATGACCGATACCGCGCAGGTGGACGAGAATTCGTCACTGGCAGACCTCGCGTTGCCGAATTCGATGACTGCCAACCAGCTCGACACGATTGCGCGCGTGTTGATG
>CABUVC010000321.1 GCA_902494855.1 uncultured Collinsella sp. | reverse complement strand
CTTACCGGGAGGTTGCTATGTGGGCATACGAGACGACGTTCTATCAGATCTATCCGCTGGGCTTTTGCGGAGCTCCGCGCGAAAACGCCGCGCCCGTTGCCGAGGACGAACTCTCCCAAGCTGCCGGCACTGCACCCAACCCCGATGCCCCCATCATGAAAATCGCCCAATGGGCCGATTACCTGCAGGAACTCGGTATTGGCGCTGTGCTCATCAACCCGCCGCTTGAGTCCGATAGCCACGGCTACGATACGCGTAGCCTGCGCCACATCGACCGCCGCTTGGGTGGGGATGCCGACTTTGCCGCCGTGTGCGAGACACTGCATGCCCACGGCATCCGCGTGGTGCTCGACGCCGTCTTCAACCATGTCGGCCGTGGCTTTTGGGCCTTCCGCGATGTGCAGGAGCGTAAGTGGGACTCGCCCTACAAGGATTGGTTCCACATTAGCTTTGACGGCGACTCCTGCTATGGCGACGGCTTTTGGTACGAGGGCTGGGAAGGCCATTTTGAGCTTGTGAAGCTCAACCTGCAAAATCCCGCTGTGGTCGATTACCTGCTCGAGTCTGTGCGCCGCTGGGCCGAGGCCTTTGGCGTCGACGGCCTGCGCTTGGACGTTGCCTATATGCTCGACCGCGACTTCATGCGCCGCCTGCACGCCTTTACCCGTGAGCTCAAGCCCGACTTTGTGCTAATCGGCGAGACGCTCCACGGCGACTACAATCAGATCGTCAACGACGAGATGCTCGACTCCTGCACCAACTACGAGTGCTACAAGGGCCTGTACTCCAGCTTTAACTCGGTCAATATGTTCGAGATCGCCCACTCGCTGCATCGCCAGTTTGGCGGTGACCCGTGGTGCATTTATCGCGGCAAGCATCTGCTGTCGTTTGTCGACAACCACGATGTGCCGCGCCTGGCGAGCATCCTTACCGACAAGTCCTGTCTGCGCCCCGCTTATGGCATGCTCTTTGGCATGCCGGGCATTCCGTGCGTCTACTATGGCAGCGAGTGGGGGATTCCTGGCGAAAAGGGTGGCCCCGATGGCGACTGGGCGCTGCGACCTGCGCTCGATGAGCCTGCGCCCAACGAGCTGACGGCCTTCATCAAGCAGCTCGCGCACCTGCGCTCGGCAGACGACGCGGCGGCCCGTGCCCTCAACTATGGTGCCTATCGCAACGTGGTGATCCAGAACAAGCAGCTGCTGTTCGAGCGCGCCTGTGACGGCGCGACGGTGCTCGTGGCGGTCAATGCCGTGAACGAGCCCTATACCTTTGGAGCCGGCGAACTCAACGGCTCCTTCGTCGACCTGCTTGCCGACGATGCACCCACGGTCGAGCTGCCGGGCTCCCTTGAACTTGCGCCCTATGAGGTGCGTTATCTGCTGAGAGCCTAGCCCATGCCTGTGTCTGACGAGGGCTATCAACATATTGAGCATGGGTTTGAGCCCGTGTTCGACCGGCGCTCGCGCGTTTTGGTGCTGGGGTCGTTTCCCTCGGTGCTCTCGCGCGCCAACACCTTCTAT
>CABUVC010000320.1 GCA_902494855.1 uncultured Collinsella sp. | reverse complement strand
GCGCGCCGCGGGTAACCCGCTCGATGCCGCCTTGATTCGTCTGGGCTCGTTTACGCTCGACTCGGGCTATGGTGCGGCGCGTGAACTGCTTTCCGTCGCTCCCGATGTTTCGTTTATCGCGTGCGCGACCGATACCATGGCGGCGGGCGCGCTTCGTGCCATCGATGAGGTTCGCGGCATGGGCGAGGGCATACACCGCGTAAGCGGTTTTGGCGACAACGCGTTTTTGCGCGCGCTGACGGGCGGCATTCCCACCGTGCACTATGGCTATCTGACCAGTGGCGTCGAGGCGACCAATATGTTGCTCAACACGCTCGATGGCGTGGAGGGGGAGAGCGGTCTAAAGACGCTCAAACTCGGCCATCAGCTTGTGAATGTCTAGGCCTTGGACGTCTGCCTGCCTCTGAGTCGTCTGTTTTTGCCTTAAAACTACCATTCGCCGGCCTATTCCTACCGTTCACCCTAAAGTGAAAACGATTACAGACATATGAGACTGAAAACGATTACAGTGTAAGTGTCAAAGATGGCCGGGTGCAAATGCGCCCGTTGGAGGAAAGGGAAGTCATGGACTACCGTAAATCAGCCCAAGAGGTGCTCGACAACGTCGGAGGCGCCGGCAACGTTGTTTCGGCCGCACACTGCGCCACGCGTCTGCGCCTGGTGATTGCCGATAACGCCAAGGTCGACACGGAGGCCCTCGAGAATATCGACGGCGCCAAGGGCGTCTTTGAGGCCCAAGGCCAGCTCCAGATTATTTTTGGCACTGGCACCGTCAACAAGGTCTACGACGAGTTCATTGCGGTCAGCGGCGTCGAGGCTGCCGCCAAGGCCGAGGTCAAGGAGGCCGCGGCGCAGCAGCAGAACATCTTTATGCGTGCCATTAAGGTGCTCGGCGACGTCTTTGTCCCCATCATCCCCGCCATCGTGGCTTCGGGCTTGCTGCTGGGCATTATGAGCGCCCTCAACTTTATGGCCTCCAACGGCTTTATCGCGCTCGACACCAATAACTTTATCTACAAGATCGCCGACCTGGTCTCGGGAACGTCCTTCGGCATTCTGCAAATCCTGATCGGCTACTCCGCCGCAAAGGCCTTTGGCGCCAACCCGTATCTGGGTGCCGTCGTCGGCGGTGCGTTCATCAACTCCTCGCTGCAGAGCGCCTACACGGTTGCCTCCGAGGGCGTGCAGACCATGGTCACCGTCATCCCCGGCGTGTACAACTTTGAGTGGGTCGGCTATCAGGGTCATGTTATCCCCATCGTTATCGCCTGCGCCATTCTCGCCTTCCTCGAGAAGCGCCTGCACAAGATCGTTCCCGAGATGTTCGACCTCTTTGTGACCCCGCTTGTCTCGGTGTTCGTGACCGTGCTCGTGACGCTCGTTGCCGTCGGCCCCATCTTTGTCTGGGCCGAGAACGCCATCCTCGGTCTGATCCAGGCCCTGCTGACCCTGCCCTTCGGCATCGGTTCCTTTATCGTCGGCCTGTTCTATGCCCCCACGGTCGTTACCGGTATCCACCAGATGTACACCGCCATCGACCTGGG
>CABUVC010000319.1 GCA_902494855.1 uncultured Collinsella sp. | reverse complement strand
CGTGAGGAAGTGTTGGGTTCGAGTGCTATGGACAATGTTCCAGCATGCTGAGGTCGAATTCACTCGCTGGGATCACACGGTACCCGTGGCGCAGGAGCAAGTCAACGAAAACGCCGTTACCCGCGGTGAGCGTACCGCTAAAGGTGCCATCGTAGACGCGACCCGCACCGCACGAGGGGCTACGGTCCTGCAAGACGCACGCAGCGATCTCGGACGGGCCGCCCGCCTGCTCGCACATATCGAGCGCACGTTGGGCGCCCAGACGAAACTCGCGATCGACCGAGACGCCCTCGCAGGTGCGGACCTCGCCGTTCGCAATCTCGGATGGCTTGCGCGGCGTGGGAAGGCCGCCAAAGACCTCGGGGCACACCAACAAGACCTCGGACCCCGTACGCTCGCAAGCCTCGACCAACGCGCGGTGGTAATTGTCGAGTCCGTTATACTTGCAGCTCTCGCCCATCAAACAGGCGCTTACCACGATCTTCATTTCCATCCCTCTCAAGCAAAACGCCCCATTTGAGAAAGCTGCTCAAATGGGGCGTCGGCGTTTACTGGCTCGGCCGCTGCTTTACTGCTGCTTTGGCATCAGTGGATTCTCGCGCGTGAGGAGATTCATGAACTCCTCGCCCGTGATCGTCTCCTTCTTGTACAGATAACGAGCCAGCTCATGGAGCTTAAACTTGTTCTCCTTGAGGATCTGCAGGGCGCGGTCGTGCGCATCCTCAATCAGCTTGGCGACGATCGCGTCGACGCGCTCGGCCGTACCGGGGGCGCAGGTGAGCGACGTGTCCTGGTTGAGGTAGGCATTCTGTACGGTACCGAGCGCCATCATGCCAAACTCTTCCGACATACCAAAGCGCGTCACCATGTTGCGGGCGAGCTTGGTGGCCTGCTCGATATCATTGGCCGCGCCAGTCGTCATCTCACCAAAGATGAGCTCCTCGGCAGCACGTCCGCCGCAGTAAACGGCGAGCTTGTCGAGCACCTCCTGGCGCGTGGTCAAGAAGCGCTCGTCCTCCTCGACCTGCATGGTGTAGCCCAGAGCGCCACTCGTGCGCGGCACGATGGTAATCTTGGTGACCGGCGCGGAGCCCTTCTGGCGAGCGGCAACGATGGCGTGGCCGATCTCGTGGTAAGAAACGACCTGCTTCTCGTGATCGGACAGCACCGTGGACTTGCGCTGCTGGCCAGCGATGACGACCTCCACCGACTCCTCGAAGTCGTCCTGGGTTGCACGCTTGCGACCCTCGCGAACGGCGCGCAGGGCGCCCTCGTTGATGATGTTGGCCAGGTCGGCGCCCGAGGCACCGGGCGTGGCGCGGGCGATCGCGGTCAGATCGATCGGCGGCTGGGTCTTCACACTCTTGGCGTGGAGCTCGAGGATGTTCTTACGGCCGGTCAGATCGGGCAACTCAACGGGGATGCGGCGGTCGAAGCGGCCGGGGCGCAGCAGGGCCGGATCAAGGCTGTCGGGACGGTTGGTCGCAGCGAGGACGACGATACCCTTGTGGTTATCGAATCCGTCCATCTCGGTCAGCAGCTGGTTGAGCGTCT
>CABUVC010000318.1 GCA_902494855.1 uncultured Collinsella sp. | reverse complement strand
CTTTTTATTCCAGTAGACTTTTGGTAAACCCCCACAAATCTACTAAAGAGCCCCCGTCCGGATGTTTCTTCCGGGCGGGGGCTGGCGTTAGCGTCGTATGGCTTTGTGAATCTTTAGGCCTCGTCGACGATCTTAAGGCCGCGCGTGTGGTCGATCTCGTTGAGGAGGTTAACGCGACGCTCGTGACGGCCGCCCTCAAACTCGGCGTCGAGCCACTCGTCGACGATCATCTTGGCGAGCTCGGAGCCAACGACGCGGGCGCCAAAGGCGAGCACGTTGGTGTTGTTGTGCATGCGGGAGAGCTTGGCGCTGAAGGGCTCGGAGCACACGACGGCGCGTACGCCCTCGACCTTGTTGGCAGCCAGGCTGATACCGACGCCGGTGCCACAGATCAGGATGCCTAGATCGACGTCGCCGTTGGCAACGGCCTTACCCACCTTGTAGCCGGCGATGGGGTAGTCAAAGCTCTCGGAGGTGTCGGTGCCAAAGTTCACGACCTCGCAGCCGCGCTCCTTCAGGTGCTCGGAGATGATGTTCTTGAGCTCGACGGCGGCGTGGTCGTTACCGATACCGATCTTCATGGATAGTTCCTCTCTGGTCTGTGCGGCGAGATTGCTAAAGGTTTTACCGCGTTCGACTGCATGATAGCGCGACTTTTGTGTAAACGCTTGGGCGTTTTTTGGTCAAACGCTTTAGCATGCAACAAGACCGGTTTCTCATGAATGAATGCCGTCAGTTTGCGCCTGAATGCCGTCTACCGGAACCTGGGTTGCGGTTTTTGATGCATTGTTATCAAATAAAAGAGCTAATTATTATTGAGAGCCCAGCCCGTTATACAAGTAGGAGATACCTATGCCTGCCGATTCCCTTCGTGATGCCGCGTTTTGCGATGTTTTGAACCGCGAACTTGTTTGTGCACTCGGCTGCACCGAGCCCATTGCCGTTGCTTATGCAGCGGCGCTGGCGAGCCAGACGCTCGGTTGCGAACCCGATCATATGGATGTTGCCTGCTCGGGCAACATCATCAAGAACGTCAAGAGCGTGACCGTGCCCAACTCGGGCGGTATGCACGGTATTGAGGCCGCGGCCGTGCTGGGTGCCGTGGGCGGCGACGCCAAGAGCGCGCTCGAGGTGCTCGAGAGCGTCGATGACGCGGACCGCGCCCGCGTGGCCGAGCTGCTTGCCGATGCGGACTACTGCGATGTGTCGCTTGTCGAGGGTGTGCCCAACCTCTACATCAAGGTGACTGCGACGGCCGGGGGCCATACCGCGGTCGTCGAGATTACCGATCACCACACTAATGTCACGTGCCATACGCTCGACGGTATTCCGGTATGCGGTAAGTCGGCGGGGGAGTGCGCCGCCTGCGCCGAGCGCGTGGTGGCCGAGCGTGCGGCAGATAACGCCGACACGCCCATGTCGATCGAGACCATCATCGACTTTATCGAGGATGGTGACATTGAGGACGCCCGCGCTGCCGTTGAGCGTCAGATTGAGCTGAACGGCGCGATCAGTGCCGAGGGTCTCGCGCACGCTTGGGGTGCCGAGGTGGGCCGTACGCTGCTGGGCGCTCGT
>CABUVC010000317.1 GCA_902494855.1 uncultured Collinsella sp. | reverse complement strand
TGCCTCGGCGCTTGCCGCGGGCGCGTTGTCGCTCGCACTGGCTGGCTGTGGCGGCGGAGCTGCCGGTGCCGGGTCCGCCGCGGGCTCGGCTGCCACGGACGGCGCCGGTGCTGCTGCGGAGCCGGTCGAGGTGCACGTCGCCTCGCTCAAGGGGCCGACCTCGATTGGTCTGGTGCAGTTTATGGACCGGGCGGCCGATGGCGAGACGGACAATGAGTTCGACTTTGCGATCAACACTGCCGCTGACGAGATCGTGCCCAAGGTCATTCAGGGCGATATCGACATTGCCCTGGTGCCCGCCAACGTGGCGAGCGTGCTCTACAACAAGACCGAGGGCGCGGTGCAGGTCATCGACATCAACACGCTGGGTGTGCTGAACGTTGTGACGGGCGACGCGAATGTGGCCTCGTTTGGCGATCTGGCGGGTCGCACCGTCTACATGACGGGCAAGGGCACCACGCCAGAGTACGTCATGAACTTCCTGCTGGAGCGCGCGGGCCTGACCGGCCAGGTGACGCTCGAGTTTAAGAGCGAGCCCACCGAGGTGCTGTCGGCCCTGCTTGCCGATCCGTCTGCCGTGGGCGTGCTGCCGGAGCCGTTCAAGACCGCTGCCATCGCCAAGAGCGAAGGCAAGCTGTCAGCGCCGGTAAGTCTGACCGATGTGTGGGACGAGCTGGCGGGTGACACGGGCTCGCGCCTGCTGACGGGCGTGACCGTGGTGCGCCGCGCGTTTGCCGAGGAACATCCCGAGGCTGTGGCGGAGTTCTTGAGCTGCCATGCGGCGAGCGTTAAGGCCGTCAATGCGGCGCCGGCAGACTGGGCGCAGGCCGTGGTCGATGCGGGTATCGTGGACAACGCCAAGATCGCCGAGAAGGCGATTTCCGGGTGCATGCTTGTGTGCCAGACGGGCAAGGATATGAAGGCGGCACTTAGTGGGTATCTGCAGGTGTTGTCCGACGCGGACGCGAGCGCCGTGGGTGGTAAACTTCCGGCTGACGATTTCTACTACATGGAGTAGCCCGTGCGTGCGTTTGCTCGACAAATGACAGAGCGTATGAAGGCGGTGGCGGCAGCAGGTGCCGTCGCCGCCTTTTGGCTTGCCGTGTGGATGCTGGTGGCGGCGCTGGTGGCGCAGCCGCTGATCTTGCCGGGGCCGGGTGCTGTTGCCTTGGCGCTGCTGCGCTTGGTGTGCGATGGCGGTACCTGGGCGATTTTGGCGGGCTCGGGCGCGCGGATACTGGGCGGGCTGGCGCTTGCCGCGGTGTGCGGCGGCGTGCTTGCCGGGATTTCGTCACGTTCGCGGGCGTTTGCGCACCTGGTGGCTCCGGCGCTGTCGTTTGTAAAGGCGACGCCGGTTGCCTGCGTGGTGGTCCTGCTGCTCATTTGGTTGGGGTCGGCGCGCGTGAGCATCGCCGCGGTCTTTTTGATGGCGCTGCCGGGCGTGTATTTTTCGCTGGCCGAGGGCTTGGCACAGGTGAATAAACCGCTGGAGCAGATGTTCCGTCTGCATGGCGTGCGCGGCTGGCGCCTGTTTTGCGCCCATACCTGGCGCGAGGTGCTGCCGTTTGTGCTTTCGTGCGCCCGCGC
>CABUVC010000316.1 GCA_902494855.1 uncultured Collinsella sp. | reverse complement strand
GCTCCATCGACGCGAGCTCCATGCTCAAGCCCGTGCTCGCGCGCGGTGCCTTCCAGATTATCGGCGCCACCACGGCCGAGGAGTTCCGCAAGTACCTCACCAAAGACCCAGCCTTCGAGCGTCACTTCCAGACTATCGATGTCGAGGAGCCGAGCGTCGAGGACACGGTCAAGATCCTGACCGCGCTCAAGCCGCGCTACGAGGAGCACCACCATGTGCGCTATACGCAGGGTGCTATCGAGGCCGCCGCGAACCTTTCCAACCGCTACATCCAGGATCGCTTCCTGCCCGATAAGGCCATCGACCTCATCGACGAGGCCGGTGCCCGCGCTCGCATCGCCGCGAATCGCGCGCCCGAGCCGGTGCGCGAGGCCGAGCATCGCATAGAGGAGCTCAAGGCCGCCGCGCAGGAGGCCACCGAGAGCGACGACATGAACAAGGCCGCCGAGATCACCGAGCAGCAGAAGGCTGCCGAGATTGAACTCGCCGAGGCCAAGGCTGCCTGGACGGCCGAGCTCGACGCCAGCCCGCTCACCATCGATGTCTCCCAGATCGCCGATATCGTGTCCGTGACCTCGGGCGTGCCGGTGTCCTCGCTTACCGAGAGCGAGAGCCGGCGCCTGCTGCAGGCCGAAAGCGTGCTCAAGACACGTATCATCGGTCAGGATGAGGCTGTCGAGGCAGTTGCCAAGGCCGTGCGCCGCAGCCGCTCGCCGCTCAAGGATCCGCGTCGCCCCGGCGGCAGCTTTATCTTCCTGGGTCCCACCGGCACGGGCAAGACCGAGCTCGCCAAGACGCTCGCCGAGTACCTCTTTGGCAGCAAGGACGCGCTCATCAGCTTCGACATGTCCGAGTTCGGTAGCGAGTTCGAGGTTTCCAAGCTCATCGGCAGCCCTCCGGGTTACGTCGGTCACGACGAGGGCGGCCAGCTCACCAAGGCCGTTCGTCGCCACCCGTACTCGGTCGTGCTGTTCGACGAGATCGAGAAGGCGCACCCCGATATCTTCAACATCCTGCTGCAGGTGCTGGAGGAGGGTCGCCTGACTGATAGCCAGGGCAAGACGGTCGACTTCCGCAACACCGTGATCATCATGACATCCAACGTGGGCGCCCGCGAGATTGCGCAGGATGCAAGCGTTGGCTTTGGCACCACCGGCGAGCAGGGCCTCACCTCGAGTGAGATCCGCGGCCGCGCCATGGGCGAGCTCAAGCGCCTGTTCCGCCCCGAGCTGCTCAACCGCATCGACGACATCGTGGTGTTCCAGAAGCTCTCGGGCGAGAATCTCACCAAGATCGCGCACCTGCTGGTGGACGACCTGCGTCAGCGTTTGATTGCCAACGGCATGAACATCAAGCTCACCGATGCGGCCTATGACAAGATCGTGGCCGAGGGCACTGACCTCACCAACGGTGCGCGTCCGCTGCGCCGTGCTATTCAAAAGCTCATCGAGGACCCGCTGTCCGAGGAGCTGCTGGCCGGCGAGTGGGGCGAGGGCGATACCGTCCTGTGCGACGTGGCCGATGGCAAGTTTGTCTTTAGCCACGGCACGGGCGAGATCCCGGCACCGCGTCTGGCGGGCACGCTCGGTGGCGATTCCGC
>CABUVC010000315.1 GCA_902494855.1 uncultured Collinsella sp. | reverse complement strand
GCGGCCCGCTTGGGATCGCGCTTAGATTCACAAGGTTGCGGCAGTCGGTGCCCTACTTTGCGTCGTAGGCTTCGGCATCCCACCAGTCGAGCTGGGCGATGTTGTCGCGGATGTGCTGGCAGCTCTTGTGGAAGCCCTCGAGCTCGTGCTCGGAAAGGTCGAGCGTGTAGACCTCCTCGACGCCCTCGGCGCCGATCACGCACGGCAGGGAGGTGAAGATGCCCTCCTCGCCATACTGGCCGGTCATAAGCGTAGAGGCCGAAAGCACGGCGTGCTCGTTGTGCAGCACGGCGGCACAGACGCGCGCGGCGGAGTTGGCGACGGCGTACTCGGTGCACTGCTTGCCCTGGTAGGTTACGTAGCCGCCCTTGCGTGCGAGCTCCTCGACCTCCATGTGGTCGAAGGCGTACTTGTCGGGATTCTCGGCCTGAAGCTCGTTAAGGCTCTTGCCGGCGATGGTCGCGGCCTTAAAGGCGGCAAGCTGGCTAAAGCCGTGCTCGCCGATCATGTAGGCGTCGATGGACTTGGGGCTCACGCCGACCTTCTTGGAGATCTCGGTGCGCAGGCGGGCGGAATCCAGGCCGCAGCCCGAGCCGATGATCTTCTTGGGATCGTAGCCGGTCAGATGCCACAGCTCGGTGCACACGACGTCGCAGGGGTTGGAGATGCTCACGAAGATGCCGTCGAAGCCGGCGTCGACGATGCGCTTGGCAAAGGTGCGGGCGGCGTCGGTGGTAAAGAACAGCTCACCGTCGCGGTTACCGGCGGCCAGTGCGACCTTACCGGCGGCGTTGACGATGACGTCGCAGCAGGCAAGCTCCTCGTAGTGGTCGTAGCAGTTGACGATCTTGGTGTTGTACGGGACAAACGAAAGGGAGTCGCGCAGGTCCTGGACCTCGGACGTCACCTTGGCCTCGTTGATATCGCACAGATACAGCTCGTCGGCAATGCCCTGCAGAAGCAGGCTGTTGGCGACATGTGCTCCTACGTGGCCCTGGCCGACCACACCGATCTTACGCGTCTGGTACATATATGTATCCTTTCGGCCGAGTTTTTCGCGTCGAACCATTGTAGCCTCCTGCTATCACTTTGCCAGACTAAAGCGCCATAGATTTTTGGGACATGCCGTAATCTCTACTTTTGGAGTGATTTGGGCCGCTGGCGGTGTCTCGGAGCGATGTACTCGCGCGGATGGGGCCGCTCGTTGTACCATAACTGCAACTGACTCGTAAGGAGCATCCATGCCCATTCGCATTCCCGACGCCCTCCCTGCCGCCGCGCAGCTCGAGAGCGAGAACATCTTTGTCATGACCGAGTACCGCGCGCTGCACCAGGACATCCGTCCGCTGCGCGTGCTCATCCTCAACCTCATGCCCACCAAGATCGCCACCGAGACGCAGATCATGCGCAAGCTCTCCAACACGCCGCTGCAGGTGGAGGTGGACCTGCTGCGCACCAAAACGCACGAGGCCACCCACGTGAGCGCCGGCCACCTGGAGACGTTTTACCGCACGTTCGACGACATCCGCGACATCCACTACGACGGCCTGATCATCACGGGCGCGCCGGTGGAGCAGATGCCGTTCGAGGAGGTCGACTACTG
>CABUVC010000314.1 GCA_902494855.1 uncultured Collinsella sp. | reverse complement strand
TGCCGCATCGTCAGGCCGCCGCTACGATCGCCTGTGCGAGTTCTTTGCGCCCGTTCGCGACAAGATGGACTTTGTCGCCGCTAACGGCGCCCAAGTCTACGCCGACGGTAAGATGGTAGACCGTGAGGTGTATTCCCACCTGGCGATTCGAAGGCTCGCCCAAGCCGTCAGGACGTTTCCCAATCTGCATCTTGCGCTCTTTGACCGAACCAAGTCCTTCCTGCTCGATGACGAGTGCAAGTTCGTGCGTGAGGTCGATAAGGACCTTCCCAATGCCGAGCGTATTTGGGAGCTGCCCGATCCCAGCGTAAATATCATCAAAGCGAGTATCTTTTGCGACGACAGTGCGGTTATGGACAGTGCGTACGTGCTACAGCGCGAACTTGGTCAGCTCTTTACTTTTGCGCCTTCGGGCAACGCGTGGATCGATGCCATGCAGCCCGGTGTGTCGAAGGCCTCGGGTATCGCGCAGCTCGCGGAGCATTACGGCATTGGTCGCGACGAGGTCATGGCGTTTGGCGACTCGATGAACGACTACGAGATCATTCGCTTTGTCGGCACGGGCTGCGCGATGGAAAACGCGCGCCCCGCGCTTAAGGCGGTGGCCGATCGCGTGGTGGGTTGTAACCGCGACCACGCCGTCCAGCAAGAACTCCGCCGTGTTCTGGAGAGCCTTGCTTAATCCAGCAGTTAGGGACGTTCCTTTTCTGCCGGGTTGCTGCTGCTAGGCGAGGGCGGCCATGATGGTGTGGGCGACGCCGTCGTGGTCGTTGTCGTATTCGGTGATGGCGTCGGCGGCCTCGCGGTCCTCGGGCTCGGCGTTGATCATGGCCATGCCATGGCCCGCTGCCTGCAGCATGGGGATGTCGTTGATGTTGTCTCCGAACGCCCAGGCGTCGGCGAGACGCTCGCCCAGGTGCTCACATAGCCACGTGAGGGCCGTTCCCTTGGTGGCGCCCTCGCCCATGACCTCGATATTCATGGCGTACGAACGTGTGACCTCAATGCCTCCGAGCGTGTCGAGCTCCGCCGCGATGGCGTCGCGATCGGCCGAGTCGTGCCAGTACATGGCGATGCGTTCGAGCGTCTCGACCTCGTCGATCTTGCTGTCGATATCCATGTCGATCGGTGTTCGTGTGCGCTTGAGCGAAGCTGCGATGTGGGGGTCGCCGCCGCAGAACTCATCCAGGCGCGTGTAGAGCGAGCGGGGGAGGAAGCACTGCCCGTCCGCGAAGATATCGAAGGTCACATCGTGGCCGGCGGCGATGCGGCGGATGCGATGGGCAATGCCGCAATCGAGCGGTCGGCTCAAAATGCGCGTAGCACGTGAGGTGTCGGTGGGCGTACCGTCGTCGAGCTGCCAGACGCTGGCACCATTGGCGCAGACCGCGTAGTGCACGGCAGGATGGGCGAGGATGGGCTCAAAGACACCCGACAGCGGGCGCCCCGTGCAGGGCACAAACTCAATACCGCGTCGCGCAAGCTCGTCGAGCATCGCCCAGGTGGCGTCGCTCATCTGCTTATCACTCGTCAGCAGCGTTCCATCCATATCGGAAAACACAATCATTCGCTGCGATCCTTTCTACTGTCATAAAAAGCGTGGCCGAGGG
>CABUVC010000313.1 GCA_902494855.1 uncultured Collinsella sp. | reverse complement strand
CGTGCGGCACGTTTTAGTGCTCGGTTGTTTCCGTTGTGTTACTGCCCAAAGACCTCTTCGGCGATACGCGCGCTCTCGGCGGCGTCCTTGGCGTAGTAGTCCGCGCCAATCTGCTTGGCGTATTCGGGGGTGAGCACGGCGCCGCCCACGATGATCTTGACGCCCGGCACCTCGGCATGAAGCAGCTTGATGGTCTCCTCCATGGCCACGACGGTGGTAGTCATAAGCGCCGAGAGGCCGACGAGCTTAATGTCACGCTCCTTGACGGTCTTGAGCACCTCCTGCGGATCGACGTCGCGACCCAGATCAAAGACGGTGTAGCCGTAGTTGTCGAGCAGCATCTTGACGATGTTCTTACCGATGTCGTGGATATCGCCCTTAACGGTGGCCACGCAGATCTTGCCCTTGTCGGCAATCTCGCCGGCGGGCATCAGGCGCTTGATGGTGTCGAAGCCCACGCGCGCGGCCTCGGCCGAGGCCATAAGCTGCGGCAAGAAGAACTTTCCCTGGTCAAAGAGGACTCCGACCTCATCGAGGGCGGGGATAAAGTGGTTGTTGATGAGGTCCATAGCGTCGTGGTCGGTCAGCAGGCGCTCGGTCTCGGCCGCGATCTCGCCTTTGCGGCCCGAGACGACCATTCGACGAATCGGGTCGTCGTTGCCGTCGGTGCCGGCGGTGCCAGCAGCGGGCACGGTGTCGGTCGATGTGGCCTGAGCCGCTGCCGGGTTGGCGGCGATCTTGTACGGATCGGTCCAGCCGGCATAGCGCTCGATGTATCCGGTCGAGCCCTCGTCCTCAACGCTCAACACACGATAGCTGTAGACGGTGTCCATAAAGCGCTTGGAACCCGGGTTCATGATGGGGGCGTCCAGGCCCGCGCCAAAGGCGGCGGCCAAAAAGACCGAGCCCAGCAGCGGGCGCGCGGGCAGGCCAAAGCTGATATTCGACACGCCGAGCGCGCATTTGACGCCCAGACGCTTCTTGCACAGGGACATGGCGCGCAGGATCTGTTCGGCTTGGCGTTGATTGGTCGAGGCGGTCATGACCAGGCAGTCGATGAGGATGCGGTCCGGGCCGATGCCGTAGCGGGCGGCCTCGGCCACGATGCGCTCGGCGATGGCGAAGCGAGCCTCGGCGGTATCGGGGATGCCGCCTTCGTCGAGCGTGAGGCCGACGACGTTGGTTCCATAGTGGGCGACCAGCGGAAAGATCTCATCCATGATCTGCTGCTTGCCGTTGACCGAGTTGATGATGGGCTTGCCGGCATAGCGGCGTACGGCGGCCTCGACAGCGGCGGGATCGGTGGAGTCGATCTGCAGCGGCAGGAGCGTGGAGCCCTGGAGCTGCTCGGTGGCCTGCTGGATAATCTTGACCTCGTCGATCTCGGGCAGGCCCACGTTAACGTCCAGGATATCGGCGCCCTGTTCTTGCTGGCTGATGCCCTGACTTACGACGTAGTCCAGATCGCCGTCGCGCAGGGCCTGCTGCAGGCGCTTTTTGCCGGTGGGATTGATGCGCTCGCCGATGACGGCAATCTTGTGGCCATCGCAGGGAAGGTCCACGACCGTCTGGGCGCTCGTGACCGACATGCTGGGCTTGCGGTGACGCGGACTGGGCGTGTGGTTGTCGAT
>CABUVC010000312.1 GCA_902494855.1 uncultured Collinsella sp. | reverse complement strand
CGTTAGACCAAATGAGCGGCGTGCCCGCATCGCCGGTCTTAGCCCACACGTGCGCCGTCTCGCGCAATGAAACCGAGAGCGAAGAATCGAAGGGATCCGAGAACTCGTAGCGCTCTCCCCCGCCCAGCATAAAGTCCTCGCTCGGCACAATGCTTTCGGCTTTTACATAGTCATATCCGGCCGATTCAATGCCAAGCTTGGAGGCAATTACTTGCAGATAGCTCGAGTTATCCGGCGGCATGGCGAGCATAAGCGAACCGCCGGCACTCACCCAACTCATAATGTCGGTCAGATGCGTACCGAGCCCATCGAGCGACGGCATGAGCAAAATCACGCGATCGAAGGAGGTCAGCGAGGGAATGGCATCCGCACCATCCAGGGCAAGGTCCACGTCGCGGTGCGCGATCTTCATGTCGAGCAGGATCTGGTCGAACTGTTCCTTTACGTCCTCGACGCCCGCTTGATCGGAATCGGTAATGACCAGGCACGTGGGCTTTTGGCCAAAGATTGCCGAGCTTGCAGGCGTAGCGTCGTTGGCGGCGAACATGCCCAGCTTGTGCTGTCCAGCGCTGTACTGCACGCCGGCACGCTCCACCAGCAGCACGGCGGCCATGGCAATAAAGACCGCCCACACCACGAGGAGCCCCATCCAACGAAAGCGGCCTGCACGGTCGCGGATATGTTGCGCCACATTCATCGGGCCTCCTCCCCGTCGCGCCAAAACGCCAGCTGCTCGCGGTTGGCGGCACTCAAATACACATGCTGATTGTCGATCGCATCGATCACACGGTGGACCTCGTCACCATCGCGGCGCATCACGGCCAGGCGCAGGCAAAGCATCCAAACCTCCTGCTCCTCGGGCACGTCGAGCACCAGCTGGTCGGTCACGGTCTGCGCCTCGTCGATCTGTCCGACATCGGCCAGCGCCGTCGCGTATCGAATGCGCAGCTCAAGGGTATCCTCGCGCTCGCAGCGACGCGCAAGCAGGCGCGCGTACTGTTGGCGCTGAATCTGAGCCACGCGCCCCTCGGCCAAGCCCGAGCCCAAGTATTCACCAAGAAAATCACAGTATTCGATGAGGTTTTGCGCGCTCGGGTCCGTCTTAAAGGCGCGCTCCAGCTGCTGCAGTTTAAGGTCGGACTCCTTGGAGATCTGCGCCACCGCCGTCGCGGCATAGTGCGCCACCTCAACGTCGTCGTTAAGCTTAGCCGCCTGCAGCTGCGCCAGGTAGGCATCGGGCTCCTCGGTGAGCATGGAGAGCATTAGGCGGCGCCGGTATGCCGGGTCGTTGACGATGAGCGCCTCCTCGAGCGGCACTACGACTGCATCGTCCTCACCGCTCGATACCGATATACTGCGATGCAGGTCGTCGTTGAAGCGCAGCGACTCCAGCGCAGACTCTTTCAGCCCCTCGCCAAACACCGCGCTGCGGACCGATAGCAGAACCACCAGCAACGGGCCCCACAGCGGCACCAGCACTATCACAGCCAGCATGTGCCCGCGCACCGGCAGCAGGCCCAGCTTCATAAGCGTCCACAGCATCAGGTAAACCAGCGCATGAATCAGCAGCAAGACGGCAGCAACGACAAGCGAGATCAAGCGGCACCCCCCTCACCGTCACCGGTGTAAGAGATGTGCT
>CABUVC010000311.1 GCA_902494855.1 uncultured Collinsella sp. | reverse complement strand
GGCAACGTCCATTACGGGCGTTGCCGCTTTCGTTGTCTGCCGGTTTGTCTAAATCTATAACATCTGAGGCTGATTATGCCGAGCTACTGTTACAGATTGAGATTTTCACTTGAGGGGGATTCGAATGTCTCGATCTGTAACAGGTAGACCGGAAAATGGGCTCTAACTGTTACAGATCGAGACGTTTTGGGACCGCGGCTGAGTCATCGTGGCGGCATGACGTTTGACCAGATAAAACCTGTCAAAATAAACCTGTCCCTTTTTGGCAGGATTTAGGGCTCCCAGGGGCAGGGGGCTTCGATGTGGATGTGCTCGCCGGTTACGGGATGCGTAAAGGACACGCTGTGGGCATGGAGCATGAGGCCGCAGGGGCGCGGCGTTCCGTACAGGTCGTCGCCAACCAGGGGATGATGCTCGCTTGCCAGGTGCACGCGAATCTGATGCTTGCGGCCGGTGAGCAGCTCGACATCAATATACGAGCGCGTGGGCAGGCCTCGACGGCTCTTAAGACGCTTGAGCACCTTTACGCGTGTTTGAGACGGCTTGCCGCTGGCGCCGACGCGCATCTTTCGACTGTCGTGACGGTCGCGGGCGATGGGCTTGTCGATGAGCTTTTCGTTCCAGTCGATCTTGCCCTCGGCCAGCGCCAGGTAGTGCTTTTCGAACGCGTGGTCGATGATCATCTGATCAAAGGCGGGCTGCGTCTGCTTGTCGAGTGAGAACAGCACCACGCCGGTGGTGTCACGGTCCAAGCGGTTGAGCGGCTGCATGTCGGTCGCGGCAAAGCCGTCGCCCATCGCCAGCAGCAGGTCGCTGGCGTAGTCGGTGAGCGTGCGCTCGCCGGTGCCATCGCCGTGGACGATCATACCGGCAGGCTTGTCGATGGCCATGAGCCAGGCGTCGCAGTAGAGGACTTGAGGTTCTTCGTTCACGTGTAAGCCTTTCGGTTAGCTAATTCCCACAAACATGCAGCCCGAGGTCGCGCCGCGCAGGCGGGCAGCGGGCTTGCGGCCGGCTTGCGCGGCCTCGACGGCGCGACGGACGCGAGCGACGGCACGGCCAATCTCATCGGCCTCGAGCAGGGTTCCGTCGACCATAAGATGACGGACGCCGGCGTCGAGCAACTGCGGTACCTGCGGCGTGAGGTCGATGGGGTAGGCGTCGTACAGGCGTGAGCGGCCGTGGATGTCGGTACGCACCGGCATGATCTTGCCGTCGATATTCTTGAGCGAGAGCTTGCGGGCACGCAGGCGGCAGTTGGCACAATCGTGGATACAGCCGTTGGCAACCTGCAGGATGCAGTGCTCGCTCGTCATAACGCGCGGGCGGCCAAAGACGGTGATGCCCAGAGCCGCGGGCGCGGCGGCGCCGAGCGAGACAATCTCGTTGAGCGTGATCTCGGGCGAGAGCCAAAACGCACCGGCTCCGCGCTCGGCAAGCGCCTCCATGCAGGGCGTGTTGTGCACCGGCAGGCAAGAGCGAATCTCGGTCGTGGCGCCAACCTGGGCGGCCAGGGCAAGCTCAGAGATGTTGCCAATAGCGACCGTGGCGCCGGCAACAACCCATGGGTCAACGCGGACGTGGTCAACGGCGCGGCAGACCTCATCGAGCACGGGTACGATGCCCTGCTCAAACGTATCGGCGGGGG
>CABUVC010000310.1 GCA_902494855.1 uncultured Collinsella sp. | reverse complement strand
GCCGCGAGCGCACCACGCGTCACGTTAAAGCCCGTCAAGTGCTCCATGAGCTCCATGGAGGCCACGAACACAGGAACAGGACCCGCGCCCTCGCGCACAATCAGGCGCTCAAACAGCGGCATCATCTGGTCGAGCCAGCGCTCGCCCAAAAGAAAGCTCACCGGCTGGTATCCGGCGCGCACCGCGCGCTCGATAACCTTGGCACTCTCGGCGATAAAGATGCCCTTTTGCGGCTCCAGCACGCAGCGCAACTCGCGCTCGGTCAGTCGCACGTAGGCATCGAGCCGCTCGTCCTCGAGCGAATCAATTCGCAGAACCTCAACGGCATCAGTCATAGCAGCCAGCCCGAACCCTTCTTTACAGCACATCTATACCAAACGAGGCGACGCTAAGCGCCGCCCCATGCATTCAAACAACCCGATGATACCGTTCACGCCAGACGATTTACGCCTCAACGCGACTATACGTCACGAACTCATAATCGACACCCTCGTCGCCCTCACCCGAGTCAATCGAGACAACACCGCCACGCCGCGCAATCTCCCACGCGGGATCGGCATCCAAATCGGGAAAGTACGTATCCACGTCATGCACGCAGTGGTTATGCGTGACCTCGGCCTCGGCGCAATATGGCAAAAACTGCCGATACACCTCGCCACCACCGATCACCCACGCAACGGGCTCATCGGATACCGCGGCGAGCGCTTCGTCGACGCTATGCACCACGTCGACGCCCTCGGGAGCAAAATCCTCGTCGCGCGTGAGCACGATATTGCGACGATTCTTGAGCGGCCGTGCGCCGGGAAAACTCAGCAGGGTCTTGCGCCCCATAATAACCGGGCAACCTTTGGTGCACGCCACAAAATGACGCATGTCGGCACGGTTGGACACCACCATGTCGCCCTCGCACCCAATACCCCAGTCATCGCACACGGCGACAATGGCAGAAAGCTTACACGTCATGCACGTCACCTACACCGCAATGGGGATGTTCTTGACCTGCGGGCCGTGCTCATAGCCCTCGACAATCAGGTCGTCGGTCGTAAACGCATAGAAGTCATGCACATCGGGGTTAAGCGTTACCTTAGGCGCGGCAAACTGCGGACGCTCGATAAGCTCGCGGACGATATCGACATGACGGTCGTAAATGTGGGCATCGGCAATCACATGCAGCAACTCGCCGGGAATCATATCGACCGACTGCGCGACCATCATCAGCAAAATGGCGTACTGGCACACATTCCAGTTGTTCGCAGCCAAAATGTCCTGGCTGCGCTGGTTGAGAATCATGTTGAGCGTCGGTTTATCATCCTGCGGGCGCTGCGTCACGTTATACGTCACGCTGTAGGCGCACGGATACAGGTGCATCTCGGACAGGTCGCTAAACACGTAGGTATTCGTCATAATGCGGCGGCTGTACGGCGTGTTCTTAAGGTCGTACAGCACGCGATCCATCTGATCGAAGTCACCCTCGGCATAATGGCTCTTCTGCCCAATCTGATACCCGTAGGCCTTGCCGATGGAGCCAGTCTCGTCGGCCCACTCATCCCAAATATGGCTGTTGAGGTCATGCACGTTATTGGACTTCTTTTGATAGATCCACAGGATCTCATCCATGGCAGATTTGAGGGCCGTACGACGCAGGGTAAGCGCCGGAAACTCCTCGCGCAGGTC
>CABUVC010000309.1 GCA_902494855.1 uncultured Collinsella sp. | reverse complement strand
ATCGACCTGAGTGTCGGTCTCGAGCAGCTGGCCCGGCATCTCGCGCAAAAAGTCGAGCGCGGAGCGCAGGTCGTGGATCTGGGAAGCATCGGTAGTGGACATAGCGTGCTCCTTTCGGGAGAGTGCCCGGCGGCGAGGATGCCGCCGGGCTTGGTAACGTAATGGGGCCGCAGCGCTCATAGATGGGGCGCTCGGCCACTCGCAGTTCAAGCACTCGGCTAATTACAGCCAAGCACTCGACCGCTTACATCAGGCCAAAGAGATGGAACCAGGCGGCCTCGACCAGCACGACGATAAAGACGACCGCAGTGAGGGGAATGCCCATGCGCATGGCCTCTTTGGAGGTGTAGCCGCCGGCGTCCTTGCCCTCGCCGATAAGGATCGGCAGGTTGTGGAACGGCAGGATGTAGTGGATGTTAATGGACGTGAAGACGATGAGCGCCACGGCAAGCGGGCTTACGCTGGAGCCGGCCGCGAAGCTGATGAACGCCGGCACGCACACGCCGAGCACGGCCATGACCGAGCCCATGAACATGTGGATGATCATGGAGAGCGCAGCGACAAGCAGGGCGAACAGGAAGATGTTCTCGGGCACGGAGCTGGGGAGCACGACGTCGGCGATCCAGGCGTTCATGCCGGTGGCACCGCCCACGGAGCCCACGGCCATGGCGGCCGTCAGGAACATGAGGGACTTGATGTCGACGGCGTTCCAGCTGGCGGGGGTGAGGACCTCACCGATGATGGGCATAGCGAGGCAGACGCCGATGGCCAGGGTGACCCAGCCGATGTAATCGCCCGAGACGGTAAGCCACAGTGCGATGGCGATGACAAGCCACATGACGGTGCGGATCTCCTTGACGGAGAGCTTGCCGAGCGCGGCCTGCTTGGCCACAATCTGCTCGCGATCGTAGACGAGCTCCTTGCTGGGTTTAAAGAGGAAGAGACCCAGGAACAGGGTGCACAGCAGCGCGACCAGCATAGGCACGCTCATATACAGGAACCAGTCGACGAAGGACGGGCTCATGCCGCAGGCCTCGGCGCTGTACTGCGCAACGAGCGGGTTGAGCGTGGAGTCGCCGGTCAGGAAGAACATAGAACCCGGGGCGGCAGCGGCAAACACGAGGAAGCCGAGCTTGCCCTTGTCGTCGTCACCGTAGCCGGCGGACTCGGCGATAACCGAGACGACGGCCAGGATGAGGAAGGCGCGGGGGAACGGATGCGGGATCAGCAGCGACAGCACAAAGGTGAGCGCGAAGATCGAGATGATGAGCGACTTGGCGTCGCGCACGAACTTGAGCATGAACGCGTAAGCGATGCGCTCGCCCAGGCCCGACCCCTTAACCGCGCTGGCGATGAGGTAGGCGCCGATGACGAGCCACATGGTGGCCTTGGTCCACGAGCTAAACGTGGAGGCGACCGTCGCCGAAATGCTCGCGGCGCCCGTGTCGTCCACGCATACCTTGAACAGAACGAGCAGCGCGCAGTAGAGCAGGCCCACAAAGCCCGGCTGTGCCACGCCACATGCCCAGAACACCACCGTGGCGAGCGTCAGTGCCAGACAAGTCTGACCGCCGACCGTGAGCTCGACCGTCGAGTTCAGCTCCGCCAAAGGAAGAAACTTCACCAGCAAAAAGACAACGATACCCAGCACAAAGCCAATTTCGCGCTTGGTGAT
>CABUVC010000308.1 GCA_902494855.1 uncultured Collinsella sp. | reverse complement strand
ATGAAGGAGTACTGGGGCGAGGGTTCTGCTCGTGCCCGCAACTGGCAGCGCTACGACCTGGGCGGCGCCGCGAAGCTCAGCTTCGTCGAGGGCGTCGACTCCTACGTTCCCTACGCCGGTTCCCTCAAGGACGGCGTGGGCGGCACGCTCTATAAGGTCAAGTCCACGATGTGCAACTGCGGTGCCCTCTCGATCCCCGAGCTCCAGGAAAAGGCACGCCTGACCCTGGTGAGCTCGACCTCAATCGTTGAAGGCGGCGCCCACGACGTAGTCGTCAAGGATTCCCAGCAGAGCGTCAGCTACCGCTAAGCGGCTTTCCCAAGCACCGCACCTTGCCGTTCAAACCGTCGCTCGCGTACCAAAGTACGCGTCGCTCTTCTTTCACAGCAATCTGCGGCACTTCGAAAGCCCGACCATGCTTGGGCGGGTGACAATTTGTGGTTGATTCAAAACCACGTTATTTAGATAAAGCGAGATGCCCGCAAGTCGCAGGCATCTCGCTTGTCGTATTTGCTATCATCATGCGAGTTAACCTTAGGGTCGGGCGGCTTAGCTTTGTTCGCTACAAGTTCCGCACGCAAAGAAGAGCACTTAATGTGCTCTTCGTCTTGCGCAGGACTGTCCTCAGTAGCGAATAAAGCTAAGCCGACCGACCCCAGCTAAGATTAAAGGAGCTGATATGTGCGATTGCACAGATCATAAGGACGAGATTCCTGCCTACGACGCGCAGGCCATTGAGTCCAGGTGGATGAAGGCCTGGGAGGACTCCAACCTCTTTGCCGTTGACACCGACGACAGCAAGCCCAAGAAGTACGTGCTCGAGATGTTCCCGTATCCGTCGGGCGACCTGCACATGGGCCACGCGCGCAACTACACCATCGGCGATGCCATGGCCCGTCAGGCCCGTATGCGCGGCTTTGACGTGCTGCATCCCATCGGCTTTGACGCCTTTGGCCTTCCTGCCGAGAACGCCGCTATCAAGCACAACACACAGGCTGCCGCCTGGACGTATAAGAACATGGACCAGGCACTCGCCACGATGAAGCGCATGGGCTTCTCCTACGATCTGGATCGCATGGTCAAGACCTGCAGCCCCGACTACTACCGCTGGGGCCAGTGGATCTTTGAGAAGATGTGGGAAAAGGGCCTGGTCTACCGTAAGAAGAACCCGGTCAACTGGTGCCCCACCTGCAAGACCGTTCTGGCCAACGAGCAGGTTACCGAGGGCAAGTGCTGGCGCTGCGGCACCGAGCCCGAGAAGCGCGACCTGGAGCAGTGGTACTACAAGATTACCGAGTACTCTCAGGAGCTGCTCGACGACCTGGAGAAGCTCCCCGGCTGGCCCGAGCGCGTCAAGCAGATGCAGGCCAACTGGATCGGTCGCTCCGAGGGCGCCGAGGTCGACTTTACCCTGTGCGACCAGGATGGCGAGCCCATCGAGGGCGATGAGGGCAAGATCACCGTCTTTACCACGCGTGCCGATACCCTTTTTGGCGTCTCCTTCTTTGTCCTGGCTCCCGAGTACGCCGGCTTGCACGAGCTCGTCGAGGGCACGGAGTACGAGGAGGCCGTGACCAAGATCGTCGAGGACTCCAAGCATATCTCTGCCGTCGAGCGTGCCCGGGGCACCATCGAGAAGCACGGCGCTTTTACCGGCCGCTACGTGGTGAACCCCGTGAACGGCGAGAAGGTCCCCGTGTGGGTTGCCGATT
>CABUVC010000307.1 GCA_902494855.1 uncultured Collinsella sp. | reverse complement strand
CCCTGCTCGAGCGGGGCGGTGCCGAGGTTGACGAGCATGAGGTCCTTGCCGTGATTGGCGGCGTACACCTTGTCGCCGGCCTTGAGCGCGCGACCCTCGGAGATCACGGTCTCCAGATTGACGTAGCCCGCCTCCTCGGCCATCTTGATACCGGTCTTGACGCACAGGCGCTCGGTCTTGTTCTCGCTCAAAAACTGCTTATAGCCGCGGCAAAGCTCCTCGAGCTCTTCGATCTGCTGTGGCGTGTACTTTTTCCATGCGCAGGGACGTTCCATGACGCAGGCTCCTTTCGGATCGATCGTGCTGGTTGATGTACCGTGAGCCATCGTATCACGCGCGGGCCCGCGGCGGCAGGGAAGCCTGATGTGCGGTGGCCGCGGGGCGGGGAGCGTGTAAACTGGTGTGAGCAAACCGTGCCCAGCCCAAAGCGAGGTATTCAATATGTCTGACAAGCGCCGCACCTTTGCCGTTATCGACGGCAACTCGCTCATGCACCGCGCCTTCCACGCCGTGCCGCCGACCATGAACGCGCCGGACGGTCGTCCCACCAACGCGATCTTTGGCTTTTTGAATATGTTCCTCAAGATGATTGACGCCTTTAATCCCGACGGCGTTGTTGTGGCGTTTGACAAGGGCAAGCCGCGCGTGCGCATGGAGATGCTGCCGCAGTACAAGGCTCAGCGCCCGCCCATGGACCCCGATCTGCACGCACAGTTTCCCATGATTAAGGAGCTGCTCGCCGCGCTCAACGTGCCGATTTTGCAGTCCGAGGGCTGGGAAGGCGATGACATCCTGGGCACTATGGCGCGCCTGGGTGAAGAGGCCGGCTGTGACATGCTGCTGGTGACCGGTGATCGCGATATGTATCAGCTCGTGACCGAGCACGTCAACGTGGTCTCGACCCGCAAGGGCCTGTCCGACGTGGCGATCATGACGCCCGAGAGCGTGGACGATCTGTATCACGGCATCACGCCGGCGCTCGTGCCCGATTTTTACGGTCTGAAGGGCGACACGTCCGATAACATCCCCGGCGTGCCGGGCATCGGCCCCAAAAAGGCGAGCGCGCTCATTGCACAGTACGGTAGCCTGGACGAGGTCATCGCACATGCCGACGAGGTCAAGGGCAAAATGGGCGAAAACCTGCGCGCGCACATCGACGACGCGCTGCTGAGCCGTAAGGTGGCGACCATCCGCACCGATGCGCCTGTTGAACTCGATTTTGAGGCGACGTCCTTCCCGGCGTTTTCTGCCGATGAGGTTTCCGCGGCGCTGGGTACGCTTGGTATCACCGCCATGCAGAACCGTTTCTTGGCGCTGATCGGCGGCGAGGGCGGGGCTGCTGCCTCCAGTGTGTTTGAGATGCCTACGATGGTTCGCGCGGCCGCGGGCGATGCTGACGCGCTTGGTGCCGTTGCGGCTGAGGTCTCCCGCGTGATTGATGCCGGCGAGTGGGTCGCCGCCGTGGTGGACGATGACAAGGAAGAGGGCGCGCTCTTTGGGCTGACGCGCACGCTGTGGTTGGCGACGTCCAAGGGCCTGTTTGCGCTCGAGGAGGGCGACAGCGGTGCGGCGGCTGAGGTTGAGGGCTTCAACTTCGCCCACGGCGTGATTGCCGGCGTGCTCGCGCGTCTGTTTATGGAGGGCCGCGTGGCGAGCCCGGACATGAAGGCGCTGTTGCACGAGCTTTCGCCCATCGATTCCTCTGAGCCCGAGCTCATGGATCCGCT
>CABUVC010000306.1 GCA_902494855.1 uncultured Collinsella sp. | reverse complement strand
GACGAAGATGTCGCGGACCGGCGAATGCTCGGCATAGCTCCAGCCGGGATACTCGAACTCGAACTTGGCGTCGAAGCCCAAGACATCGGCCAGCGTCTGCAGGCGGTCCTTGAACTCGTTCTGCAGCGAGGTGATCGAGGAGCGCGGGGACAGCATGATCTTGACCTGGTCGTCGGAAGTGGCGACCACGCCGATGTTGGAGGAAACCTCGACGGAGCCGTCGGTGGCGACGTTGCGGCGAATCACGCCGTTAGGGGCAAGACGCAGGGCGCGGATGAGGGCAAGCGCGGACTTCTGATCCATGGCCTCGACCTCGGCGTCGTCGGCAATCTCGACGGTGCAGGTAAAGCCGGGGTCGAAGACCTCGAGCTCGGCAGTGACGTCGGCGATGATGTCCTTTGCGATCTGGGCCGCGGCCTCGGCGGCAGCGTGGTCGGCGTAAACCAGCTCGGCCTTGCACTCACGGTTGATGGCGTTGTCCTTAGTGCCGCCGTTAAAGCTAACGATGGCGGGCTCGCCGGCGACCATCAGGCGGTCGATGATGCGGGCCATGATGAGGTTGCCGTTGCCGCGCTCCAGGTTGATATCGTTGCCGGAATGACCACCCAGTAGGCCGGAGATGTCGAGCGTGAGGGTGCTGCCGGTCTTGTGCTCGCGCACGATGGGGCAGGTGTAGGTAACAACGACGCCGCCGGCGCAGCTGACGGTGGCAACGCCCTCTTCCTCGGAGTCAAGGTTAATCATGGTGCGGGCGCTAATCTGGGACTTGTCGAGCGTCTCGGCGCCGACCAGGCCAGTCTCCTCGTCGGTGGTGAATACGCACTCGAGGGCGGGGTGAGCAATCGAATCGTCGTTGAGCACAGTAAGCATCAGAGCGACAGCAATACCGTTGTCGGCGCCCAGGGTGGTGCCGTTAGCGGTGAGGACGCCGTCCTTGACGACCAGATCGATACCGTCGGTCGTAAAGTCGTGCTCAACAGAGCCCAACTTGTCGCACACCATATCGATGTGGCCCTGCAGCATCACGGTCGGGGCATTCTCGGCGCCGGCAGAAGCGGGCTTGCGAATGATGACGTTGTAGACCTCGTCCTGGTACACATCGAGGCCGCGCTCCTTGGCAAACGCAACCAGGAAATCGCTGATGCCCTTCTCGTTGCCAGACCCACGGGGGATCGCGCTGACCTCCTCAAAGAAATGGAACAGCTGGGCGGGCTCGTAGCCGGTAATCTTGTAGTCCATGGTGCCTCCTTGGCGCAACTGGTTAGACAGTAAGACATGCGCCTTGTATATTCCCAGACTTTGCGTGCATAAACCAGTCAAAAACGCCGAGCGCCCTTGCATCATCGGCTAACGGTGGGGAGACGCCACTTTATTAAGATAAAGCAGGTTAGACGGGCCGCGCCGAAGGGACGTTGGACCCTTCAACCAACCTCAACGCTTGATCAACGTTTATGCATACGCCATTGATATGTTTAATGAGATCTACTTTGAACGAAGGGGGCTTTCCAACAGAAAAAGGGCGCTCCTTTGGAACGCCCTCGTGGACACAAGGTTTTGTTACGCCCTACAGCGCGCCGGAACCGGCTTGCATCATGCCACCGGGGCCCGAGGTCACGCCGCCGCTCACGGGCGCGGCGTTGCCGGTGTGCGGTGCCGCCGGGGCGGTATCGCCACCGAGCGTACCTGCCGGACGCCGCGCCGGAATCTCGCCCGTGCCGTGGCTAAAGACGAACTTGCCATCGG
>CABUVC010000305.1 GCA_902494855.1 uncultured Collinsella sp. | reverse complement strand
CGCGAGCTGCTCGCAACGGGCCATGCTTTCGCCGTATCAAATGCAATAACATCAAACCCTCTGTTTGCGGTCGGCCCAGCTTGGGTATAGGACGCACTGTGACAATAATGAAAGTTGGAAGGATTCGGTCGTGTCGGAAAATAGGGATTACTACGAGGTACTTGGCGTCGACAGGGATGCCGACGCGCGGACGATTAAGCGTGCGTTTCTAAAGAAGGCCCGTACCGTACATCCGGATGTTTCGGACGACCCCGAGGCCGAGGCCAAGTTCAAGGAGCTCAACGAGGCCTATTCCGTTCTTTCCGATGAGCAGAAGCGTGCTAACTACGACCGTTACGGCACCGCGGACGGCCCCGGTGGCTCTGGTTATGTCGACATCAACGATATCTTTGGTGGCATGGGCATGGACGACCTGTTCTCGTCGTTTTTTGGCGGCGGTGCCGGTGGTGGCGCCCGCAGCCGTCGTGAGCGTCGTCGCGGACGTGACATGGCCATCTCGCTTTCGGTGACGCTCGAGGAGGCGGCGCTCGGCTGCAAAAAGACGATCAGCTATGATCGCTTTGCTCCCTGCGAGGACTGCAACGGTACCGGTAGGGCCGTGGGTGCACAGGAAAAGCAATGCAGTCGCTGCCACGGTACGGGCTACGTCACGACGGTTCAGCGATCGTTTTTGGGCCAGGTTCAGTCTTCCTCGCCTTGCCCCGACTGCCATGGCGAGGGCACGGTTATCGACCATCCCTGCGAGACCTGCGACGGTCAGGGCCGCACGCCTTCGCACGAAAAGATCGACATCGATATTCCCGCCGGCGTTTCGACCGGTCGCCAGCTGCGTGTGAGCGGCTTTGGCGAGGCCGGCCTTCGCGGCGAGCCTTCGGGCGACCTGATTGTCAACGTGCGCGTTGCCGACCATGAGCGCTTTAAGCGCAACAGTGACGACCTGTACCTGGTGAGCGATATCTCGATTGCGCAGGCTGCGCTCGGCTGCGAGATCGAGGTCGAGGGCATTATGCCCGACGAGGTTGTTAAGGTGACTGTTCCCGCCGGCGCCCAGTACGGCGACACCGTGAGCGTCAATAATTACGGCATGCCGCGCATTGGCGGTGGCGGTTCGCGCGGTCGTCTGATTGTGCAACTGCGCGTGGTCGTTCCCACCAATCTTTCCAATAAGCAACGCGAGCTGCTCCGTGCTTTTGCCGATGAGATGGGCGATGACGTCGCCTCCGGTAAGAAGTCGGTGACCGACCGTATCAAGAGTGCCCTCGACGATATCCTCGATTAAGGAGCCCGCGTGCTCGCACCCCATATTTCCGTCGTCAACCTCGGCTGCCGTGTCAACCGGGTTGAGTCTGACCGTATCACTGCCGATCTTATGCGCCTGGGCTTTGCTATGGTGGAGCCCCAGGATGCCGATTTGATCGTCATTAACACCTGTGCCGTTACGGGCGAGGCCGAGGCCAAGACCCGTAAGGCCGTCCGTCATGCGCTGGCCCATCCAAATGAGCCCTATGTGGTCGTGACCGGATGCGTGGTCAATTTGCATCCCGAGGAGCTGTTGGAGCTTTCGGATCGCGTGATTGCCGAGCCGTCTAAGATCGATGTCGCCGAACGTGTCTGCGATGTGCTGGGCGTTGAGTCCGATAGCGTTCCCGCCTGCAGCGATGGTGACGTGGTCGATGCGCTCGGTCGTTCGCGGCTGGGCGTGAAGATCCAGGACGGCTGCAACCATCGCTGCACCTATTGCATTGTGTGGAAGGCACGCGG
>CABUVC010000304.1 GCA_902494855.1 uncultured Collinsella sp. | reverse complement strand
TGATAGCCATACCCGGGATGACATCGATAACGGCCTCGCCCGGCTTAAAGGCATAGTCAAACACGTCGAGCGAAAGCTTCGGCAGCTTAACGGAGGCGCGCAGCTCATCGGCAAGGGCCGCAACCTCGGCCATCTCGGGTGCGATCTCGCCCACAAAGGTGCCGTCCTGCGCCACCAGGGCACCGGCGGCATATACGCGATGCGGAGCCGTGGCAAACGTCAGGTCATTGAGCACCAGCAGGTCGGCACGCTTGCCCGGGGCAATCGCACCGCGGAGCTCGTGCGGGTCGCGGCAGCCGTGATCCAGGCCAAACGCCTCGGCCGTGGAGAGGGACGCCATAGAGATAGCGACCACGGGGTCGATACCGGCCTCGATAGCCACACGGCAGGCGTTGTCGATCATACCGGTCGAAAGCGCGTCGGAGGGAGCACGGTCGTCGGTCGCAAAGCAGCAGCGGCGGGCACGGGCGGGGTTTTCCAGCAGCATCGGCGACAAGTTGGCCAGGTCATGGCTGCACGTGCCTTCGCGCAGCATCACATACATGCCGCGGGATAGCTTGTCGAGCGCCTCCTCGGGAATCGTCGACTCGTGGTCGGCGATAATGCCCGCTGCGGCATAGGCGTTGAGGTCCTTACCGGCAACGAGCGGCGCATGGCCGTCGACCTGCTTGGACGGCGTCTGGTTGGCAGCATCGATGCGAGCACAGGTCTCGGGGTCGGCCATAAAGACGCCCGGCAGGTTCATCATTTCGCCCAGGCCAAAGACATCGCCTGGATGCTCGGCAAAAAACTCCTGCATATCGGCGGCGGTAATCACGGCACCGGCCTGCTCGTCGGGCAGCGCGGGCACGCACGAAGGCATCATGTACTTGATGGAGATGGGCGCGCGGCGGCCATCCTCGATCATAAAGCGCAAGCCGTCGAGACCGGCAACATTGGCAATCTCGTGGCTGTCGGCAATGGCGGTGGTAGTACCGCGCGTCGCGGCCATGCGAGCATACTCGGCGGGACGGATGTTCGAAGACTCGATATGCAGATGCCCGTCAATAAAACCGGGAGCGAGATAGCGACCCTGGCAGTCGATGACCTCAATTGCCTCGTAGGTGCCAGCGGCATCGTCGCGACCATCGTAGAGCACGCCGACGATCACACCGTCCTTGACGGCAACGCTACCGGGCGCCACACGCTGGCCATACACGTCGACGATCTGCGCATTGGTAAACAGCGTGTCGACGGGCACGCGCCCCTCGGCAGCCTCGATCACAGACCTCATGACCTCAACGGACATACATACTCCTTTAACCGTAGAAAAAAGCTGCGGAGCGGACAGACCTTCACCGCAGCAAGACAATAGCCATTGTATGCCCAAACGATGGGTCGGGAATACACCCCCTCCGCTTAACGGCACACGCCGCTTGGCGCAATGGGGGCAGGTTGCTTTGTACCAATGACAAGGAGTGTCCCAAAGTGCCGGCACAAAAGGAACGTCCCCAAGTGCCGCAAAATGATGAGAGTGGATAATCTCCCACTTTGAACCCCCAAGCAGGCCAAAAACGGAAGATTATCCACTCTCATTCTGTGGGCACTCATTTAAGTCTGTCCCCAATGAGTGCACCTAACTGCCACCTACAACAACGAAAGCGCCGATGTCTTGGCAACGACAGACACTATGACCCAATCCGAGGGCACTAAAAAGATAGGAGCCCCCGCTCGTGACCGCGGGTCGGGGCTGCGACAATGATGTTGAAGTGCCATAGGCGCAGCCGCGCC
>CABUVC010000303.1 GCA_902494855.1 uncultured Collinsella sp. | reverse complement strand
GACGAGGTCGTCGCCAAGGTTGCCGAGCTTGTTAAGGCGGCCCGCCGTTAATCGACGTTTCTGCTATTAGATGTAATTGCGGGGCTGCTCCGTATCTCTCTTAGGATGAGATGCGGAGCAGTCTATTTTGTTGCGTGAATAAACTCGATGGGTAAAGGAAAACCCCACAGCCCATATGAGCTGCGGGGTTTTCTTGTGCCTCCGATGCGAAATAAATCGCTCAGATATTACTGATAATCGACGACGTCGATCCAGTTCTTCAGGAACTCATCGTTCACGTTGCGCTTACGAGCGAGCTCGGAAGCGGCGACGATGCTCGTCCACTGACGCACGACCTGCATGGGCATGTCGGCGCGGTCGCAGTAGAGCTCCAAGTAGGCCTCAGCCTGGTCCTTGCTGTTGAGGGCGAAGAGCAGGTAGGTGGTGGCAACGTCGGCAGCAGGGGAGCCCTGGGTGGCGTGTGCCCAGTCGCACACATAGAGCTGGCCGTCGTCGCCGACGATGACGTTGGAGGGGTTGAAGTCGCCGTGGCAGACCTTGAACTCCTTGGTCATGCCGTCCAGACGCTCCTGAAGGTTGTAGCGCGTGGTGGCATTGAGCTGATCAAGGCTGTCGATCATGCGGGCGAACTTGTCGCGCTGACGGTTGAGCAGCGGGGAGGTATAGCCGTGGATCTCGATCTGGAGGTCGACGAACATCTCGAGATACTCACCAAAGCGCTGGGGCTCAGCAGTCATCTTCTCGGCAAGGGTGGTGCCCGGAACCTTCTCGGTCACGAGCGCCCAGCCGTTGGCGTTCTCGAGCTGGGAAACCTCGAGAGCCTTGGGGCTGCGGATGCCGCACTCATTGATGCGGGCAAGATTCAAAGCCTCGTTGAACACGTCGGAGACAGGCTTGGTCTCGTTAAAGACCTTGACGATCTTGTCGCCCAGGTCGTAAACGACCTTGTTGCCACGGCGGACGAGCTCGGTCTTGGAATCGGGTAGCAGCATGGTTGCATCCTTTCAACGATGCGATAGAAGCGACGGCGGGGGTGTGTGAAACACCCGTGCACCCCCGCCGTTAAAAACCGTGCTAAAACTAGCAGACGGCGTAGTCCTGAGGCTCGCGGCCGTAGTAGGCGTCCAGGTAGAGCTCCTTGATCTCGCTCATGAGCGGGTAGCGCGGGTTTGCGCCGGTGCACTGGTCGTTGAATGCCTGCTCGGTCATCTCGTCGAGGGTGTCGAGGAAGTACTGCTCGTCAACACCGTAGTCGGCGATGGTCTTCTTGACGCCGATGAAGTCCTTGAGTTCCTCGAGCTTCGTGATGAAGTTCTCGAAAACCTCCTTGTCGTCCTTGCCCTCGATGCCGCAGTACTTGGCCATCTCGGCGTAGTTGTGCAGCGCGTTGGGGTAAGGATACTGGGAGAAGGTACCCATCTTGACGGGAGCCTCGGCGGCGTTGTAGCGCATAACGCGGGTCAGGATGACAGCGTTTGCGAGGCCGTGGGGCAGGTGATGGAAAGCGCCGAGCTTGTGGGCCATGGAGTGGTTGAGGCCCAGGAAGGCGTTGGCGAAGGCCATACCGGCCATGCAGGAGGCGTTGTGCATCTCCTCGCGGGCGTGCGGGTCCTTGGCGCCGTTCGTGAAGCTGGAGGGCAGGTTCTCGAAGACGAGCTTGGCAGCGCGCTCGGAGAGGCCCTTGGTGTAGTCGGAAGCCATGATGGAGACGTAGGATTCGATGGCGTGGGTCATGACGTCGATGCCGGAGGCAGCGGTCAGGCCGCGCGGGGCGG
>CABUVC010000302.1 GCA_902494855.1 uncultured Collinsella sp. | reverse complement strand
TTCACACGGCCCTCCACGTCGTCGGACTTGACGGTCAGGATCTCCTGCAGGGTGTAAGCAGCACCGTAAGCTTCCAGAGCCCAGACCTCCATCTCGCCGAAGCGCTGGCCGCCGAACTGGGCCTTGCCGCCCAGAGGCTGCTGAGTGACCAGAGAGTAGGGGCCGGTGGAACGGGCGTGGATCTTATCGTCAACGAGGTGATGCAGCTTGAGGTAGTACATATAACCGACGGTAACGCGGTTATCGAACTTCTCACCGGTACGGCCATCGTAAACGGTGGTCTTGCCGTCGCGGTCCAGCTCGATCTTGGAGAAGTCGATGATGTGGCCCTTCTCGCCCATCAGCTTCGGCAGCTTGGTGGGGTAAGCGGGGGCGTTCTCGCCGTGCCACATCTCGCGGGCGGTATCGAAGGTATCGCCGATGTCAGCCTCGCGGGCGGAGTCGAAGACGGGGGTCATGACCTTGATGCCGCAGGCCTTGGCAGCGTAGCCCAGGTTGACTTCCAGCACCTGACCGATGTTCATACGGGAAGGAACGCCCAGGGGGTTCAGCACGATGTCCAGCGGGGTGCCGTCGGGCAGGTAGGGCATATCCTCCTGCGGCAGGATGCGGGAAACGACACCCTTGTTGCCGTGACGGCCTGCCATCTTATCGCCGACGCTGATCTTGCGCTTCTGAGCGATGTAGCAGCGGACGACCTCGCGCACACCGGGCTGCAGCTCGTCGCTGTTCTCCGGGGTAAAGACCTTGACGTCCACGATGATGCCGTACTCGCCGTGGGGCACGCGCAGAGAGGTGTCACGCACCTCGCGGGCCTTCTCGCCGAAGATGGCGCGGAGCAGGCGCTCCTCAGCGGTCAGCTCGGTCTCGCCCTTCGGGGTAACTTTGCCGACCAGAATGTCGCCGCTCTTGACCTCTGCGCCGATGCGGATGATGCCGCGCTCGTCCAGGTCCTTCAGAGCATCCTCAGAGACGTTGGGGATGTCGCGGGTGATCTCTTCGGGTCCCAGCTTGGTGTCGCGGGACTCGGTCTCATATTCCTCGATGTGGATCGAGGTGTAAACGTCCTCACGGACGATCTTCTCGTTCAGCAGGACGGCGTCCTCGTAGTTGTAGCCCTCCCAGGTCATGAAGCCGATCAGAGCGTTCTTGCCCAGGCTGATCTCGCCGTTGCGGGTCGCGGGGCCGTCGGCCAGCACGTCGCCGGCCTTGACGGTCTCGCCCACATTGACGATGGGGCGCTGGTTGTTGCAGTTGCCCTGGTTGGAGCGCATGAACTTGATGAGCTCATAGGTGTCGGCGGAGCCGTCGGCGCAGCGGACAATGATCTTGTCGGCGTCGACATACTCAACGGTGCCGTCATGGGCGGCCAGGACGCAGACACCGGAGTCGGTGGCGGCCTTGTACTCCATACCGGTGGCGACCAGCGGCTGCTGGGTGACCATCAGAGGCACGGCCTGACGCTGCATGTTGGAGCCCATCAGTGCACGGTTGCAGTCGTCGTTCTCGAGGAACGGGATGCAGGCCGTAGCGACGGAAACCATCATACGCGGAGAAACGTCCATGTAGTCGACCTGAGAAGCGTCGAACTCCTGGATGTCGTTGCGGTGACGGCCGGAAACGCGGGGACGGACGAAGTGGTTGTTCTCGTCCAGCGGCTCGTTGGCCTGAGCGACGATATACTCGTCCTCCTCGTCGGCGGTCATATAGACGACCTCATCGGTGACAGTGCCGGTGGCCTTGTCGACCTTGCGGTACGGGGCCTCAACGAAGCCGTACT
>CABUVC010000301.1 GCA_902494855.1 uncultured Collinsella sp. | reverse complement strand
GTATTAAATGGCTGCGCAATATGTAGCGTAACCAAAGCAACATTATAGGCCACATGTTCGAAATTGCAGGAAGACCGAGAGATTTGGTTTGGACTGGACGGAAATCCCCCTCTGTCTTGTTCTGTAACATTTGGACCCGGTTTTGCCCTGCATCTGTTACAGATTGAGACAATCGGCCAGGCCCGCCCCGTCCGCCCCGTCATCTGTGGTTTACGTGGGGGCATACGGAGTACGGGTATACTAACCGGCGGCGAATCTGCTCCATCGCTTAGGGCCGCTGCGTCTGGACGGCGCGTGATAGGGCTGCCAAAGCGATCGCCAGCGTGCTGAGCAACGTCCTCTCTGTGCGCACCTGTTTTTGTATGTATTAGCGCACTACCAAGCACGCCCCGCGCGGCCGCATGCCGTGCCCATAACGCGTGCAGATAAGGAACAACAACATATGCGTAATTCTGTATCCGACGTCACGGACGCCGAGATCCTGGACGAGACCCGTGAGGCCATGACCCAGGCTGCCTTCGATGCCGCCGATGAAGCAAATGCCGCCCAGGCCGTCGAGTCCGCTACCGATAGTCTGCCCGCCTTTGACGAGCTGGGACTTTCGGACGAGATGCTTCGTGCTATCGAGAACCTGGGCTACACGGCACCCACGCCCGTGCAGGCCGGCTCCATTCCCGTGGTGCTCGAGGGCCGCGACCTGCTTGCCGCCGCTCAGACCGGCACCGGCAAGACGGCCGCCTTCTTGCTGCCGACCATGAACAATCTGGAGCACATTGCTCCGCCCAAGCCCGTGCGCGAGCGTGGCGGCCGCAACCGCCGTCGCGGTGCCAAGAAGCCCGAGGGCAACGGCCGCGGCCCCGCGATGCTCGTCATCACCCCCACGCGCGAGCTCGCACAGCAGATCGACGAGGTCGCCGGCAAGATCGCCGACGTCACCGGCCATGTCGCCGTGACCGTCGTGGGCGGCGTGAGCTACAAGCCGCAGACCGCTGCTCTCAAGTACGGCTGCGACATCCTGGTCGCCACGCCGGGCCGTCTGGTCGACCTGATCGAGCAGGGTGCCTGCCACCTGGACGAGGTTAAGGTCCTGGTGCTCGACGAGGCCGACCGCATGCTCGACATGGGCTTTTTGCCCGCCGTCCGCCGCATTGTGCGCGAGACGCCGGCCGAGCGCCAGACGCTGCTGTTCTCGGCGACGCTCGACGAGGAGGCCGTGGGCGAGATCACCGACCTGGTGAGCGACCCTGCCCGCGTGGAGATCGCGCCCGCCACGTCGACCGCCGACACCGTCGACCAGTTTGTGTTCCCGGTGTCCATCGAGGCCAAGAACAACCTGTTGCCCGAGTTCCTCAAAAAGGAGGGCCCGGAGCGCACCATCGTCTTTATGCGCACCAAGCACCGCGCCGACAGCTGCTGCCGTCGTCTGGAGCGCAAGGGCATCAAGGCCGCTGCGATTCACGGCAACCGCAGCCAGGCCCAGCGCGAGCGCGCGCTTTCTGCCTTCCGCGACGGCACCGTCGACGTACTGGTGGCAACCGATGTTCTCGCCCGCGGCATCGACATTAGCGACGTGCGCTACGTCGTGAACTTTGACGTGCCGGCCGAGCCGACCGACTACATCCACCGTATTGGCCGTACGGGCCGTGCCGGCGAGCTGGGCTGGGCCATCACGTTTGTGACCGAGCAGGATGTCGATGAGTTCTACGAGATCGAGAAACTCATGGACAAGACGGCCGACATCTACGAGGCCGGCGACCTGCATGTGGGTCCCAACCCGCCCGCGGTTGACCCCGAGCGCGACCCTGCGG
>CABUVC010000300.1 GCA_902494855.1 uncultured Collinsella sp. | reverse complement strand
GCTGGCGGCGGCGCCGCATCATGTGTCGATCTACCCGCTCACGCTTGAGGAGGGGACGCCCCTTTATCGCATGGCGTGCCGTGACGAGTCGCTCGAGCCCGATGAGGATTTTCAGGCTTCGTGCATGGACGCGGCGCGTGAGCGCCTGGGTGCGGCCGGCTATCATCCGTATGAGGTGGCGAGCTACGCGCTCGACGGCCATGAGTGCGCCCATAACATTGCCTACTGGACCGGACAGGGCTACCTGGGCCTGGGTCGTTCTGCCGCGGGCATGCTCGACGACGAGGATTTCGACCGTCTTGCAGGTTTGTTCCCCGGCGTGTCTTCTCGAGGCGATGCGTACCGCGTGCGTCTGGTGCAACGTGACGATGACGCGACGGCGTTCGAGGCCGAATATCTGTCGCAGCGCGAGGCTGTTGCCGAAGACTTGATGCTCGCTTGTCGCATGACGCGCGGTGTTGCGTCCGACCTGTTGGCTCGTGCAGCTTGCGTCATCCCAACGGGCGAGCTGGCAGCTGCCTGCGATCGCGCGCTCGAATTGGGTCTTGCCACTTGGGTGCCCGAGACGCTCTGGGGTCATGAGGGACCCTTCACTTCGGCAGATGTCGTCGCGGGCCATGTTCGAGCTCGACTGGCGCCGACCCATCTGGGCTGGCTCGATGGAAATGTTCTGTTCGAGCTGTTTTGGGATCTAGCTTAGGCCGCTCGGGTAGAATTACCGGAATATATACGCTGCTGTGAGCAGGAGGTTGCCGCGCATGGCGACGATGAACGAAAAAGATTACTACGAGATTCTGGGTGTCTCCAAGGACGCCACCTCGCGTGATATTCAAAAGGCCTTCCAGCAAAAGGCCCGTAAGCTCCATCCGGACGTCAATAAAGAGCCGGATGCCGAGGAAAAGTTTAAAGAGGTTTCCGAGGCCTACGCCGTGCTTTCGGATGAGCAAAAACGTGCGCGCTACGACGCCATGCGTTCTGGCAATCCCTTTGCCGGTGCTCCTACGGCTTCGCCCTATGGTGGCGGCTACGCCGGCAGCACGGGCTATGGCAATCCCTTTGAGGGCGGCTTTCCCTTTGGTGGCGCCTGGGGCCAGCCGCGTCGCGGGCAGGCTGCCTATAATCCCGAGAACGGCGCCAACGTGGTCGTCGATATCAAACTCGACGCCAAGGAGGCCAAGGGCGGTGCCCGCAAGACCGTCCGCTACACGCGCTTCGATACCTGTGGTCACTGCGGCGGCTCGGGCTCTGTTTCGTCCGAGCATGCACATACCTACCCGAACTGCGGTGGCCGCGGCCACATCGACGTCGACCTGTCCTTCCTGTTTGGTGCGGGCACGTTCCAGTCGGTCTGCCCCGAGTGCGGCGGTTCCGGTAAGGTCGTGGCCGACCCCTGCCCCGATTGCGGTGGCAGCGGGCGAACCCGTGTGACCTCCGAGCAGACGATTGAGTTTCCTGCCGGCACGCACGATGGCGAAGAGGTCCGCATTAGCGGCATGGGCCATGCTGGCACTAACGGTGCCGCGGGCGGCGACCTGGTCGGCCGCGCCCATGTTGAGACCGAGCGCTTGGAAGGCAAAGCTCGTACTGGCTTTTACCTGATGGGCATTGTGGCGCCGTTTTTGGTGCTGTCGGCCCTCTCGGGCGTGTTCTCGGCCTTTGCCGTGATGTGCTTTATTCCATTTACCATGGGCCTGTTCATGGTGCTTTCGGACGGTGTGCTTCATCGCAGCCTGCTGTGGTGGAAGCGCGGTGCGATGCAGTTTGCCAACGGTTTTGCCAACGGCTTCATGTTCGCGCTCGTGTCGGTTT
>CABUVC010000299.1 GCA_902494855.1 uncultured Collinsella sp. | reverse complement strand
GACGCTCACGTGGCTCGCACGAATCATGCGCACCATCTCGCGCACCGTCAGCGCAACGTCCACATCGGGCGTGCCGTCCTCGCCCACCATGCTCGGCAGCGCGCACTCAGCCTTCTTGGCCGTACACGGCATCACGGACACCACAAACGGGCGCTCGGGCTCCACGCCCAGCACCTTGGCGTAGTAGGTCTTGGCAATAGCGCCGAACATCTGCTGCGGCGACTTGGACGTGGACAGGCTGTCGACAAACTCGGGGTAGCGCGCCTTCACAAAGCGTACCCAGCCCGGGCAGCAGCTCGTGAACATGGGCCAGCCGCGGCTGTCGCCCTCGCCCTTGGCAGCCTTACCCAGGCGCTCGAGCAGCTCGGAGCCCTCCTCCATAATGGTGAGGTCGGCCGAGAAATCGGTATCGAACACGTACTCAAAGCCCACGCGGCGCAGCGCGCAAGCCAGGCGCTCGACGGTGGCCTCCTCGCGCGGAATGCCGAGCTCCTCGCCCCAAGCACTACGCACGGCCGGCGCGATCTGCACCAACACGATCTTGTCGGGATTAGCGAGCGCGTCAAACACGGTCTCGGTGTCGTCGCGCTCGCGCAGCGCGCCCGTCGGGCAATGCGTGATGCACTGGCCGCACGCGACGCAATCGGTCTTGCCGATCGGCACGCGCCCGCGGGTACCCACAGCGGTATGCGTGGCGCGGTTGGTCAGGTCCCAAATCCCTAGGCCCTGCACGCTCTCGCACACCTTGATGCAGCGCATGCATTTGATGCACTTGTCGTTATCGCGGATGATGGGGAAATCGAAGTCCCAGCCCTCACGCGCCAGGTGCTGCTCGTACGGCAGATAGAAGATGCCCAGATCGTTGGCGATGGTCTGCAGGTTGCAGTTGCCGCTGCGCACACAGCTCGTGCACTGCGAATCATGCTGGGACAGCAGCAGCTGCACGTTGGTGCGACGGGCCTCGCGGGCCTTGGGGCTGTTGGTGTGGACCACCATGCCGTCGAGCACGTAGTTGTTGCAGGCGGCAACCAGCTGGTCGCAGCCCTCAACCTCGACCACGCACACGCGGCAGCCGCCAATCTCGTTCAGATCGCGCAGGTAGCACAGGGTGGGAATCTGGATGCCGACGGACTTGGCCGCGTCCAGGATCGTGGTGTGCTCGGGTACCACGACCTCGCAATTATCGATAGTGAGCTTGACCATGTTGTGCGCTCCGTTTTCGGTGTTGTCGCTGACAGTGGGGTTGTTGGGCTCTACCATTCCAGGTTCCTCCCTCCGCGGAACGCGCCAAATCCAAAGTGGTCGCAACGCAGGCAGCGGCTTGCCTCCTGGCGTGCCTCCTCCTCGGTGAGGCCCTGCTCGACCAGATTCCAATCGTGAATACGCTCGCCGGCCTCGCGCTCGCCCAACTCGCAGCGGCCGCACTCATGCTTGCCCTTAAACTGGACGGTCGGCAGCTCAACCTCGAGCTTGATCTTGTGGTCGAAACCAAGGTAGCGGTCGATATTTGCCGAAGCCACGCGGCCGGCGTTGATGGCACGGATGACGGTGGCAGGGCCGGTCTGGCAGTCGCCGCCGCTAAAGAGGCCATCGAAGTTGGGCACGGCGCCGTCCGAATCGGTGACGACGCGACCCCACTTGCAGGCAATGCCCATCTCCTCAAACGGCTTGGAATCGATGTCCTGGCCAATGGCGACAAACACGCGCTCGCAGGGGATGACGCGCTCGGGCGTAGCGGCGGCACGCGGGGCCGGGCGCCCGCGGCGGGGCTCGCCGATAATCTGCGGCTGCACGCGCAGGCCGCTCACGCGACCTTCCTCGCCCGTCTCGATAGCGAGCGGT
>CABUVC010000298.1 GCA_902494855.1 uncultured Collinsella sp. | reverse complement strand
TACGAGGCCGGCGACCTGATCTACCACCTGCTCGTAACCCTCGAGCGCTACGGCATCACCCTCGACGAACTGGCCGGCGAACTCAACGCCCGCCGCCACTAGTCATTGGGGACGCTTTTAAACGACTAGTTAGGCGAGGGGCGTGGACTCCCATTCTCCGGTGGGGTGGGGGATGTCGAAGGTTCGATAACCGCAGTCGTAGGCGTGGGCATGCGCCTCGCGGATATTCCAGCAGATGTCGCAGGCGCGGTGCGCGTCCGAGCCAAAAGTAATCGGCACCTCGGCATGGGCAAAGCGACGCAACAGCTCGGTCGCGGGATAGTAGTCGTCGAGCCCCTTGCGCGGTGCGGCCGTCGAGACCTCAACGCGGCGACCCGTATCGTGCGCGCACTCGGCCATCTGCTCCCAGAACGGCGCGGGGTCAAAATCGGGCGCAAAGCCTTCCTTCGAAAAGCGCATGACCAGGTCGGGGTGGGCCATCACATCAAAGTTAAGCGGGCTCTCGCAGGCGCGGCACCAGTCGTCGACATAGCGCTCCCACACGCCGTGTACCCCCAGGTTTTCCCAAACATGCAGGTTGGTATCGTCGTCGATCCAGCCACAAAGCGAATCGGGCGTATCGGGACGAGCGACGCTCTCTGTTCCCGCCGTGCCCGCGGCGCCGGCCATGATATCGCCCGGGTCGCCAATCCAATGCACGCTGCCCAAGCGCACCACGGCGCCCTGGGACCAGCGCTCAACCAAGGGTTCGCAGCCCTCGTACCAATCGCATTCAAAACCGTAGATAAAGGTGAGCTCCGGCGCAATCTGCGCGGCGAGTTTGCGGGCGTCCTCAAAGGCCAGACGATGTGCCGGCAAGTCGCCCTCGACGACCTGCACCTCGCAGTTAGCATCCATGCTGGCAGGCAGGGTGAGGTGGTCGGTCGAGACCATAATGCGGCAGCCGGCGGCTGCGGCGGTGCGGATGTTCTCCTCGAACGAGGCATGACCGTCCGAAAACGAGGTGTGGGTATGGCAATCGACCAGCGGGCAGGCAGACATGGCGACTCCTTTGCATTTGGCGAAACCGCTCCATTGTAATGGCGCGGCCCCCGATGCGACGAGCGCACCGGGGGGCCGAAATCGACTGGAAAGGGTGCGCGGTGCGGCCTCGCTTGCGCTCTCAAAACATGCACATCAGCCTCCAAAAGCTGCAGAAAATGACATGTTTGGAGGCTGATGTACATGTTTGGATAGGAGCGAGGGCGGCGACGGACGAAAGTCACGTCTGTGCCACGTCCAATGTGCTAGCGTTTGGATGAACAAAACGAGCCCGCGCGGAAAGGATCCGGACCGTATGCAATGCGATAGCACATCCCCGCTGTCCCGCGAGACCGATGCGCCCGAGACCATCGTCAAGCTGGAGTGCGACATCGACGACGCGTCGCCCGAGGTGCTCGCCTATGCCGCCGACCGCCTGCGCGAGGCGGGTGCTCGCGAGGTACATTGGCTGCCCCTCTATTGCAAGAAAGACCGCCCCAGCTGGCAGCTACAGGTAATCTGTGCTCACGAGGATATCGAGCGCCTGCAGACGATTATCTTTTTGGAAACCACGACCAACGGCATTCGTCGCCAGGTCATGGAGCGCGTTTGCCTGCCACGCCGCTTTGAGCGCGTAACGACGCCATGGGGCGAGGTGTCCGTCAAGGTGGCAACCCTGCCCGATGGCAGCGAGCGTGCAGCGCCCGAGTACGAGGACTGCGCCCGTCTCGCCCGCGAGCACGACGTGCCGCTCCAGCGCGTGATGCAGGCGGCCCAGAGCGCGGCACTGCGATTTGAATAACGCGGCTGGTGGCGACATCCTGC
>CABUVC010000297.1 GCA_902494855.1 uncultured Collinsella sp. | reverse complement strand
TAGAAGGCGATGTCTGTGCCCGAACGGATGGGGCAGTAGATATCCGCCTGCTCAGCAGTACGGGTATAGCGGGGGTCAACGACGATCCACTTCGCTCCGCGGTCGTGGGCCTTGCCAAGCCACAGCGAGCTGACCGGGTGGTTCTCAACGGAGTTGGAACCGCAGTGGAGGATGACGTCGGTGTTTTGGAAGTCGCACCAGTGGCTCGTCATGGAGCCGCGACCGAATGATGCTGCCAGACCGGCAACAGTGGGGCTGTGTCAAACACGCGCCTGATTGTCGATAGCAATCACGCCGAGCGATCGCATCATCTTGAGGATCAGGTATTCCTCCTCGGAGTTTTCTTGGCTACCGCCCAGGCTGGCAATTGCCGGGGTGCGGTTCACGGTGAGGCCGTTCTTATCGGTTTCCTCAAACGTGGCGTCACGCGTGTCCTTGACCTTGCGCGCGATTTCCTTGACAGCGTCCTCCCAGGTGATGTCTTCCCATTCGGAAGCACCGGGGCGGCGTACCATCGGCTTGGTAACGCGATCGGGGTTCTTGATGACCTCGCGAGTTTCCGGATCCACAATATTGCGGAGCTGGAACATGGCTGCGCCCTTCGGGCACAAGCCACCTTGGTTGATGGGATGGTCGGGGTCACCCTCGAGATTGATCAGCTCGCCATCGCGCACCGAAAGAAGCGAACCGCATCCGCCTGCGCAATAACAGCAGATGTTGGTGTACTCTTCAGTGTTCACGAGCTTCCAGTCGCTGTTCGACTCAACAGCCAAAGCAGGCGACTGCTGCGTCAACTGGAACGCCATGCTCGTCGCGAACGCTGCGCCGGTGGCTTTCATGAAGCCCCTGCGTGTCAGGTTCATAATCTCGTCTCTCCTTCCAAATTCTCGTCTTCCCTCGTCTATACCGCGTCAGGGCATACGCTGCCCTTTCGTCGATTGCTCATGGTACGAGACTTGTCGACACAAATTCAACAAATGAGACCGCAAAAGGGCTATTTGTCGGGGGAACGGACTTTTACTTGTAAACTTATACTTGACCCGGGTTAACGCATCTTTTTCTCCAACATTTTCAAAGGAAGCTTAGAAAGTTTTTTTTGCAATGTGAAGGTTTTGTAAGATATTGTTGAATTGACCTGCATTATCCTATTCAAGAATAGCCCACTTTATGGACAGGTTGAATCTGGCGCGGAAATAGGTTGATTTTCCCTCTTCCATAAACCTCGAGGAATGATGCGCGCGAATCCCCCGCAACAAAACCCCCTGCCGCGAAAAGGCATGACCCCTGGAAAGGCGAGCGGCCTTGCGCAACAACGCCGAAAGAGGAGGCACGGGGCATCGAGGGGGAAGGGCCGTCCCCGTATGGCGCTGTTATACTGAATTCGACTCGAAAGGAGATTGCCATGAGCGACAAGGAGAAAGTTGCGCTGACGAAGCTCACCAGCAAGGGCGGTTGAGCGGCAAAGTGGGGTCCGGGCGACCTCGAAGATGCGCTGCACTGCCTCTCGCCGGCAATTGATTTGCCCGACAAGGATAAGCTCCTCCTCGGGTTCGAAACGAGCGACGATGCGGCAGTATGGGAAATCAACAAGACGACGGCTGCCGTGCTCACGGTCGATTTCTTCACGCCTGTCGTCGACGACCCCTACGAGTTCGGACGCGTTGCGGCGGCGAACGCGCTTTCGGACGTGTTCGCGATGGGGGCCCGTCCCCACGTGGCCTTAAACCTGCTCGCGCTCGACAGCGAGCTCGGCGCCGAGGTCGCAGGCGAGATTCTGCGCGGCGGCGCCGACACCGCGCATGCGGCGGGGGCGTTCGTGGCGGGCGGCCACACAATTGACGATGAGGAGCCGAAATATGGCTTGTGCGT
>CABUVC010000296.1 GCA_902494855.1 uncultured Collinsella sp. | reverse complement strand
TTGCCAACGATCCCGTCTGGAAGACTACGCTCAAGATGGGAAAGCCGGCCAACGTCAAGCTCGTCATCAAGGACATGGAGCACGCCATCGAGGCCATCAACTCCGGTGTTACCGATAAGTACAAGATGATCATCTGCGTCGCCAGCATCGCCGAGGCCAAGCAGCTTGTCGACGGCTGCCCGCAGATCACCTCCATCAACCTGGGCAACACCAAGTCCAAGGACGAGCAGCGTCCCGATGCCCGTAAGATCTCCCGCCAGATCTTTGTGACTGCTGCCGAGGAAGAGGACATTCGTGAGCTCGTCGGCCGCGGTGTCGAGGTCGAGATTCGCGCTCTGGCCGACGACCCCAAGGTCGATGCCCTAAGCGCCCTCTAATTGAGAACCACGGGCGGCGCGCACGGCGCCGCCCCTATTCGTGGGCGTACCGGATAAACGCTTTACCCGTTACCCCCATCTACCGTTCACCGGGAGTACACGCCCGTTGAGCGATTGGTATTAAATAGTTTTCTCATGACTATATAATTGGTATCAAATCATTTGCACCGGTTTAGGTGTTAACAGCACACCGGTACAAGCTGGATCTGTCTGGGCGATTGTCGGCATGGAAAAGGGCGCGCTGACAAGTCGGGAATCGCCGCGCGGATCCAAGAGGGATCAAAGGGAGGAACAATGCTTGTTCAAGCGATCCTCATCGGACTTATCGCTGCCTTCGGTAAGCTCGATTATCAGCTCGGTACGCTCTATGCGTTCCGCCCGATCGTTCTGTGCCCGCTCGTCGGCATAGTCCTCGGGGACCTGCAGTCCGGCCTCGCCATCGGTGCGAGCCTCGAGCTGCTCTTCATGGGTTCTATCTCCATCGGCGCTTACGTGCCGCCCGATGAGTGTATTGGCGGTGTGCTCGCCTGCGCCTTCGCTATTCAGCTGGGTCAGAGCACCGAGGCCGCTATCGCGCTCGCGATGCCCATCGCCACTCTGTGCCTGGCCATTAAGAACGTCGTCAACGCCGGTATGCCCCTTCTGGTCGACCGTGCCGACGTCTTTGCCAGCAAGGGTAACCTCAAGGGTATCTACGCTATGCACTGGATTATCGGTCTCGTGATTGTCGTCCTGGCCTTTATCCTGTGCTCGGTCTCCTTCTATCTGGGTGCCGACGCTGTTCAGGGCCTGCTCGACTTCATCCCGACGTTCGTCCTCGATGGCTTTGGCGTCGCAGCCAACATCCTGCCTGCCATGGGCTTCGCCATGCTCGGCCGTCTGGTGCTTACCAAGCAGCTCGTGCCGTTCTACTTCCTGGGCTTCCTGCTGTGCTCCTATGCCAACGTGCCCGTCCTCGGCGTCGCCCTGATCGCAATCATCATCGGCATCGACAAGTACGACCTTCTGGGCCTTGGTGGCGCCCAGTCCCAGCTTTCTGTGGAAGGGGATGAGGACGATGACTTCTAATTCCGAGAACCAGATTACTCGCTCCGACCTCATTAAGAGCGCCGTGAACACCGGCGCCCTGGGCATGGAATTCTCCTGGACCTACTACAAGCAGATGAACATTGCCTTCTGCCTGATGGTCGCCAACATGCTCAAGAAGATCTATGCCGGCCGCCCCGATGATTACGCCGAGGCCCTGCACCGTCACAGCGCATTCTTCAACATCACCCCGCAGCTCGCTCCCTTCGTGGGTGGCATCGCGATGGCCATGGAAGAAAAGGTCGCTCGTGGCGAGGTTGAGCCCGAGAGCGTCAACGACATCAAGGCCGCCCTCATGGGTCCGCTTTCCGGCCTGGGTGACTCCTTCTTCCTGTCCACCCTGCGCGTCGTCGCCGCTGCCGTGGGCATCAGCCTGTGCCAGGCCGGCAACGTCTTTGGCCCCATCGCCTTCCT
>CABUVC010000295.1 GCA_902494855.1 uncultured Collinsella sp. | reverse complement strand
CATCCCACAGCCTGCCGCCGAAGCATCGGCCTTGGCCTCGCGCAGCCAAGCATCAATCGAAGGCATCAATTTGCCACTCTCGAGCATCATTTCTCCCTTACCGTCGTCGAGTAGCCAATTTGGGACGGGGCCTTTTTAGCTACTCTCGAACAACTTATTCCTCGACCGGCGTGAGCACCATGACGGCGCGTGTGTTGCTCAGCGACAGCGAACGACAGGTCACAAGCGTTACAACCTTAGTTGCCGAAGCGGCACGATCGGTGGCATCACTCGCCACGGCAGAAGCGCCGTCGAGCATCTCGGACAGGTAGTTCTTGAGTCCGTCGTCGCCCTCAAAATTGGTCGTGCGCGCCTTGGCATACGTGTCCTCGACCACCTTGGTCGCCAGCGGACGCAACTTATACGTCGCATCGCGCGTGATGTAGTACACATATTCAATGCTATCGAACGTTGCCTGGTCAGTCGTATCCGAAATCACGTTGAACATCGACCCATCGTTCATATGGTGGCCGTAGATCGTGGTCTGCTGGTCGACCATTCCCGGCGCGGTGTCATCGCTATCCAAGAAGATGGCACCCGAGGCGTTAGACGTGCCATCGAACAGCGTGTTGAGGTATTTGGAGTTGTTGTTGGTCTGCACCACGGGATAGTTGATGTTGGTTCCCGGCACGTAAATCCAACCCACAATCTCGGGGTTCGTCTGAGCAAGCGCATCAAAGTCGATAATCGGCACGCCGCTGGCGTCCTTATCGCTTACATATTGCTTCTCGATTTTCTGATACGAATCGCTCGCCTGCTTATAGCCAATCTGGGCATTAATAAAAATAGCGGCGGCGGCGACAATCAGACCGATACCGATGATGATGAGCAGAATGGGAATAATGGAGTGGCGCTTTTTGCGCGGCGGCTCGGTGCGATCCGACGGCGCGGCATGCGATGAAGACCGGGGCGGCTTCTTAGCGGAGCTATAAGACGAAGGACGATATGCGGCCGGCGCGTCCTGTCGACGATGCGTCGCCGGTGTCACGGGGCGCGGCGCGCGCGGCTGCTGAGGAGAGGATGTCCGACCCTGCTGTGCCGCACGGGCAGCACCCGGCTTCGACGGATCGGGAATCTGAGAAGCCTTGAATCGTTTTCCCTGATAATCGGACATGGCTCTCCTTATACTGCGGTGAAACGGCGGAACGCTTAGGCGTCAGCCATCTCCTGCTTCATCTTCTCGATAACCTTGCGGTACTCGGGGTCGCAAGCACCCAGAATCTGTGTGGCATAGATGGCGGCGTTCTTGGCACCGTTGATGGCAACGCAGGCCACGGGCACGCCCGAAGGCATCTGCACCATCGACAGCAGCGAATCCATACCGCCCAGGTCACTCGTCTTCATAGGCACGCCGATAACCGGCAGCGGCGTAAAGGCAGCCACGACACCACCCAAGTGAGCGGCCTTGCCGGCGGCGGCGATAATCACTTTGATACCGCGATCGGCGGCAGTCGAAGCCCAGTCGTGGACCTTCGCCGGCGTGCGGTGCGCGCTCGCAATGACGAGCTCATAGGGCACACCCAGTGCCTCGAGCTCGGCGGTGCAGCCTTCCATAACGCCCAGATCGGACTTGGAACCCATGATGATCCCGACAACCGGCTTCTGATCTGCCATAAACATAGACCTCCTGTTGAGAGCGGTGACGCAGCGAATCCGCGATCCTTAACTGCAAATAATTCAAGTATAGCCACCGATGCCGATGTGTTCGGTGAGAGACGGAATGCTTTGCGAGATTAAGGCCGAAGGGTCGGAGCTTTCCGCCTACATTCAAAAAGCATGCCCACCGTCCTTGGGTGGGACGGCGGGCACGCTTGCTTAGCTGTTGCTGGGGCTACTTGGCCT
>CABUVC010000294.1 GCA_902494855.1 uncultured Collinsella sp. | reverse complement strand
TCGATCATGCGGTTGATGCTGCGCTCAAAGGAGGCAACATCGAGCTGATGATCTTCGGTATCGGGAACAACGACGGGAGGGATAACGCCGGTGAATTTCTGAGTTGCCACAAGAATCTCCTTAGCTGTCTGGCGGGCGACCCTATGCCACCCACTCTTGTTGGCAGTGTCCAGGCCGTCTAGGCCAAAGAACACGAGTAGAACGTTTGGTTAAAAAAGTCGACGACTTCGTTTTCGAACGCATTAATGCGCTCGTGAGCGTATTTTGCATAGATGATATGCCTCCGGTCACACTCAAGACCGTTGAATACGGCAAACTGATCCTTGGGATCGCTCACGGTATCCATAAGCGATGTGCCCATGAGCACCGATCCGCGCACCCGAGACGACAGCGCCTCGAGGCCGCCAGGAAGCGGATTGGCAACCGCCGTGCAGGCGAGGCCCCGCTCGTCCAGAGCAGAAACCGCCAGCGCGACTCCGCCGCCAAGACCCTCGCCCCATGCAAAGATGCGGTCGGGGTCCATGCCATCAAGATTGCGCGCCACCTTCGCCAGCGCGCAACCCCAACGGACGCGCTCGACAAAAGCGGGCGAAGAAATCTCCCGCTGCAGGTCGTCCGCACCAGCAACATCGTCATCCAGCGCGAGGACGGCATACCCCATGGCGGCAAATCTCGTCATGTGATGCCAGCCGCGCACAGGCCGATCGATGTCGTGGAACATCAGGCACAACGGCACGCGCTCAGATACTCGGGCACGACCGACAGGCTCGATCAAACGAGCGTGAATCGCATCGTCACCGCGCTCAAAGGACACCTCCGAGTAACGGGCGCAGGGGTTAACAAAGTCAATCGCCGTAATGGCCAGGCCTTGAATCTTAAGATTCGAAGCGCATGTCTCTAAATCAGAAACATCTGCTTGGACATCACCGCGCCAGTCCCGATATTCTGCGAGCCTTGACGAAACCGTTCCAGGAATTCCCACGAGTCCGGGGACAATCAGCTCGTCAACATTGCTCTCGCACTTAGACATGAGTCTCCCCTCCCTTGCAGAAAAACGGAATGATCAGATCGTCAAAATCCTGAATCTCCTCGTGGCCAAAGCCTTCAAAGAACTCATGACGCTTTTCGCAGGTCAGATTGTTATAGACCGCAAACTGCGTCGCTGGCGGACAGACGATATCGGCTGTGCCGGTGCCAAACAGCACGGGGCATTTGACCATAGGGGCAAAGTTCTTGGAATCGAAGTACGCCAGCTTGGCATAGGCTTCGTCAATACGAGTCGAGTCCTCGTCAAACCAGCGAGACCAATAGCGCAGGCCCTCGTAGGCAATGTCGTCGGCATCCAAATCCCAGACCAGGCGGAAATCTGACAGGAAGGGATAGAGGATGGCGGCGCGATTGATAAGCTCGCTGTTAAGTGCACAGGTCGCAATGCCCAAACCGCCGCCCTGCGACGCGCCGTTCACAAACACACGGGCAAGATCGATGCCCTCGAGCTCGCGAACGATACGGCACAGGATGCGAATATCTTGGTGCAAGCGGACATAGTAGAGGTTGGCCGGGTCGCCGTCGATACCGGCGACGATATGCCCGGCAACCGTTGTGCCCTCAAATCCACCAATGTCCTCGGAGGGACCTCCTTGGCCGGGGCAGTCGAGGGCGATGAGTGCCATGCCCATGCCCGCAAACGACGCCTGCTCAAACCAGCTGCGGCTTGCACCCGGATACCCATGGAACTGAAGTACCAATGGCACGGGCTCGTCCGAGACGGGTTTAAGGTACTTGGCATGCAGGCGAGCGCCACACATACCGGTATACCAGAGGTCGAAAAGCTGGCAGGTCGCGGCATCGGTGACCGATGCCGTCTCGATCGCGTAGTCAAGCCCGACGGCGTCGGCCTCGGCCAT
>CABUVC010000293.1 GCA_902494855.1 uncultured Collinsella sp. | reverse complement strand
CAGGGTCTTACCGGTACCGGTGGGACCGAGCAGCAAAATGTTGGACTTAGCGAGCTCCACCTCGTCCATATCATCACCGAGCTGCGAATCCAAACCGTCGTCAAAGGCCGAAAGCGCAGCACCGCCCTCGATGACGCGGCGGTAATGGTTGTACACGGCAACCGACATGGCGCGCTTGGCGTCCTCCTGACCCATGACATAGGCCGAAAGCTCGTCATAGATCTCGTGCGGCGTCGGCACGTGCGTGATGACCTGACGGTCGTCCTCGAGCTCAAAGCCCTCGGTCTCGGGGTCCACGGCGGGCTGGGATGCAGCCTGACCGTGGTCGTTGAGGAAGCCCGGTAGCTTGCCGTTGCGGGCAGCGTCCATAAAGTCCGAAGCCAGCGACTCCTCCAAGATCTCGGAGCAGGCGGCGACGCACTCGTCGCAGATAAAGATGTTGGTCGGGCCCTTTACGAGGCGACGGACCTGGCCCTGCTCTTTTCCGCAGAAGGAGCAGCGGATGGGGTTGCCGTTCTCGTCAAAGTTGTCCTGCATGTTACCGGCCATCCTAGGCGTCCTTCGCGGCGAGATCGCGCGAGGTGACGATACGGTCGATCAGACCGTAGTCGAGGGCCTCGGCAGCGGTCAGGTAATTGTCGCGCTCGGTGTCGGCCTGGACCTTCTCGATGGGCTGGCCCGAGGCGTCGGATAGGATCTGGTTGAGCTCGCGACGAGTCTTCTTGATCTCCTCGGCAACGATCTCAATCTCAGTCTGCTGACCCTGGGCACCGCCGCTGGGCTGGTGAATCATGACCTTGGAGTGCGGCAGGCAGAAGCGCTTGCCCTTGGCGCCGGCCGAAAGCAGCACGGCGGCCATGGACGCGGCCATACCGACGCAGATGGTGGAGACCTGCGGCTTAATGAAGTTCATGGTGTCCAGAATCGCCAGGCCGGAGTAGACCTCGCCACCGGGCGAATTGATGTAGAGCGAGATATCCTTCTCGGCATCCTGGCTCTCAAGATGCAGCAGCTGGGCAACGACCAGGTTGGCGCTGACGGAGTTGATCTCCTCGCCCAAGAAGATGATACGGTCGTTGAGCAGGCGCGAATAGATATCGTAGCTGCGCTCGCCGCGCGGCGTCTGCTCGATAACGTATGGCACGAGGGCGGAATCGAACTTAGCGATCATACGCATCTCCATTTCTCTTACGGACCAAATTGGTTCTAGATAAACGTACGGTGCCCGCATGCTATGCATTGGCTGGCACCGTACGAAGCAACCGGATAACCGGTGTATAACTTTACCCCATCACGGGCGCACGCATGCGCTCGTGGGCAAGGTGGCGAGAATTACTCGGCGTCCTTGGCGGTCTCATCGACCTCGGTCACCTTGGCGTTCTCGACCAGGTGGTCGACGGCCTTGGAGCGGCGGATGGACTCACGGACGGCAGGCATGCGGCCATCGGCGATGAAATCGGCCTTGGAAGCCTCGACGTCCTTGACGCCGGCCTTCTCGAACTCGGCGTTGATGTCGTCCTCGGTGACCTCGATCTTGAGCTCGCGGGCGAGGGCGTCGAGGGCCAGGGACTCACGGGCAACGTCGTTGGCCTGCTTGTGCAGGTCGCCGATGAACTGCTCCATGGTCAGACCGGAAGCGGGCAGCCAGGTGTCCAGCGTCATGCCGCGGGCAGCGAGGTTGGACAGGAAGTTCTGGCCAAGCTCCTCAAAGACGGACTGCTCGTAGTCGGCGTCCATCTCGTCGAGCTGCAGGCGCTCGGCGAGGGCGGCGACGCAACGGTTCTCCTTCTCGACCGGGAGGCGGGAAGCCTTGTCCTGCTCGATCTCGATCTTGATGGCGTCGCGCATGGCGTCGATGCTGTCAAAGCCAAAGTCGGACTTGACGAGCTCGTCGGTGAGCTCGGGGGTG
>CABUVC010000292.1 GCA_902494855.1 uncultured Collinsella sp. | reverse complement strand
TTACGACTCACGGAGAGATGGCAGAGCGGTTGAATGCGGCGGTCTTGAAAACCGTTGAGCGCGAGAGCGTTCCGGGGGTTCGAATCCCCCTCTCTCCGCCACTTTTAGTGATGCACCGGCGTCATGGTCCGCTCGAACAGCGCATCGACAACGTCGGCTATCTCGGAGCGACGTTCCAGATCGTGACCCGATTCCCACCACATAGTAAAAAGCCGAATAATGCCGCCGGCGACAAACTCAGCCGTCGTGTCGAGCGACACGGGCGCAAGCGCGTCCTCGTCTAACGCACTCATCACACGCTCGCGGATAGAGCGGGCAATGCGGTCGCAAATCATGCTGGTCAGCATGCCCGACATGCTGCTCGCCAAAATGTTGTCCATGAGCTGCTCATGGGCAAGAATCAGGTCCATGGCGTCGGTGAACACCTCGTGGCGAAGCACGCGCACGTCGTCAGCCGACACCGTGCCGCCCTCGCCAACCCGCTTTTGCGGCAAACCCGACATAAGCTCATCGATATAAAAGGCAAAGTAATCGTTCTTGTCGCGAAAGTGCTTGTAGAACGTCGTGCGGCGAATCATGGCCCGGTCGCACAGCATGGCAACCGTCAGGTCCTCAAAACGATGCTCCTCGAGAAGCTCGGTGAAGGCATCGAACAGGGCGCGGTAGGTTTTCTTAATGCGAAGGTCCACTGGTATCGCCATCCTCAGGGCAAAGACAACACTCGACAATCTGTCGCATATCTTACACCTGTACCTCGCGCGCTTTGCCCCGGTGCCAACCCCGCCGAAAACATAACGCTTACCGGAAAGTTCGGCACGGCAAAACGTTGCGGGTATACTAGTAGCGTTATACCAACGGCAGCTGGCGCATGCCGCCGCGGCCATTCGAAACGGAGACATCATGATTACCGTCATCATCGGCATCGTTGTTGTCATTGTGATTGTCTGCGCCATCGCCGGCATCTACAACAACATGGTCACCAAGCGTAACCGCATCGATAACGCCTGGCAGAACATCGATACGCAGCTGCAGCGCCGCAACGACCTGATCCCCAACCTGGTCGAGACCGTCAAGGGCTACGCCAAGCACGAGCAAGAGACGCTCTCCGCCGTGATCAGCGCGCGTAACACCGCCGTCAAGGCCACCACGCCCGAGGCCAAGATGGAAGCCGACAACGTGCTGACCGGTGCGCTGCGCCAGCTCTTCGCCGTAGCCGAGGCCTACCCCGATCTTAAGGCAAACACCAACTTTACGCAGCTGCAGGCATCGCTCGAGGATACCGAGAACAAGATTAGCTATGCACGCCAGAGCTACAACGACTGCGTGCTCAGCTACAACAACGCCATTCAGACGTTCCCGGCTGTCATCTTTGCCGGCATCTTCCAGTTTAAGGAGCGCCAGGGCTTCGAGGCCGCCGAAGCAGCCCGCCAGGCCCCGACCGTCAAGTTCTAGTAGTTTGGCAGCGCATCCTTAATCGGCCAAATGCATAAACCGCCCCGTCGAATGCATACTTCGACGGGGCGGTTTCCTTTTTCGCGAAGCTCCCCCTCTAAGCGCCGTGCATTTTTAGGAGTATTCAACATAACCAAGGGCTTCGGGCGCCGCGATAAATGCCAAAGAGCGCAAATATCCCTGCAAATCAAACGCTGTCAGCCCATAACCCCGCCCATCATTCGTAGAAAACATCGAGAAATCCCGATTTTTTGCCCGAGGTCGGTATGCAGGGGCCTTCGATTGCAGAATACTCGCAAAAATGCACGTCGCCATCACCCCCACATGGCGCGAACCAAAACAAAAGCGCGGCCTAAAAGGCCGCTCGCCATCTTTAATTCAGATCTATATTGCCCGTAACGGCAGCGCCGAGGTAACGCAGGCCCGAGGGCAACCTTCCTTTCCGGCGCACTCCGCAGG
>CABUVC010000291.1 GCA_902494855.1 uncultured Collinsella sp. | reverse complement strand
GGCGTCGACCTCACCCTGAATGACGGCGACTTTGTAACCGTGATTGGCGGCAACGGCGCCGGCAAGTCCACGCTGCTCAACATGATCGCCGGCGTATATCCGCTCGATTCGGGCATTATCGAGCTCGACGGCACCGACATCTCGCGCCTGAGCGAGTCGCAGCGCGCCAAGTACCTGGGCCGCGTGTTCCAGGATCCCATGCGCGGCACCGCAGCCGACATGCAGATTGCCGAGAACTTGGCCCTCGCCAAGCGTCGCGGCCAGCGTCGCGGCCTTTCGTGGGGCGTCACCAAGGCCGAGAAGGACGAGTACGTTGAGTTGCTCAAGCGCCTGGACCTTGGCCTGGACACGCGCCTCAACGCCAAGGTCGGCCTGCTTTCGGGTGGCCAGCGCCAGGCACTCACGCTGCTCATGGCCACGCTCACCAAGCCGCGCTTGCTGCTGCTCGACGAGCACACCGCGGCACTCGACCCCAAGACCGCCTCTAAGGTGCTCAATCTGACCGAGGAGATTGTCGACGAGAACCACCTGACCACGCTCATGGTCACGCACAACATGAATGACGCCATCCGTCTGGGCAATCGCCTGATCATGATGCACGAGGGCCACGTTATCTACGACGTGGCGGGCGACGAGAAGAAGTCGCTCACCGTCGCCGACCTGCTGCAGAAGTTCGAGGAGGTCTCGGGCGGCGAGCTCGCCAACGACCGCATGCTGCTGAGCTAAAACCTGCCAATAAGGGACAGGTTTATTTTGGCAGGTTTTATCTGCGCAAACGTCAAAACCGCCGCAAAGGAACAGATACCTTTGCGACGGTTTTCGCATATCATGTCGATAATCCAGCGTCAGCAGGAACCACTGGTTAAGAACTAAGGAAACTGCCATGAGAAGACTCCTTCCCCGTCTTGCTTGACCGCCGCACTCCTTGCCGGCGTGCTCGCCGGCGGCCCAGCTTACGCCACCGCGGCCACCCCATCTCAAGTTATCGGCCCGTCCGATGTGATCGGACGGGCTTTTTGGTGGGTATCATGGTTGAATGATCATTAGGAGGTTTTCCCTACATGGAATTGTTTGAACCGATTCTTCATTTCTTTGAGCAGCGCTGGGTCCACAACATCATCTGGGCCGTCATCTTGGTAATAGTCACCGCCATCGCCGCCAAGGTGGCATCCAAGACCCTGCGCCACCTACTCAACCGAGACGACAACCCGCTTCCCGCATCGAGCATCTTCATCAACATCGCGCGTGCCGTCATTTGGATGATCGGCGGCAGCTTTATCCTCGACAACTGCTTTGGCATTAACGCAAACGCGCTCGTCGCCGCTCTTGGCGTCGGCGGCATCGCCATCTCGCTCGGCTTTCAGGACACGCTATCAAACCTTATCGGCGGCATGCAAGTGACCTTTATGGGCATCATCAAGCCCGGCGACAATATCGAGGTCGGCGGCGTGTCGGGCGTGGTCCAGGACATCACTTGGCGCCACACGACCATCGAGGACGCCTGCGGACAGACCATCATCGTCCCCAACTCCAACATCTCCAAGAACACACTCGTGCACCTCATGCCCTTTGGACGCGTTGTCGTTCCCGTCGCGGTGAAGGACACGTCAAAGTGGGACTCGCTCGATGCGCTGGCAGACGAGCTCGCCTGTGCCACCAAGGTCGCCGTTTCACCCATCTCGGGCTTTGACAAGGAACCCTACGTGCTCTTTAGCGAGATCGGCGACTTTGGCATTAAGGGTAAGATCATCTTTATCGTCAGTGACGACAGCACCACCTTTACGGCAGCCGACGCCTGCATCCGCGCCATCGCCCCCATCATCGCCTAAAACCACCGCAAAGGGGACAGGCACCTTTGTGGTGGTTTCGCATCGTGGTACCATGGTTCATATCGTTGTTTAAACGACTAAGGGAG
>CABUVC010000290.1 GCA_902494855.1 uncultured Collinsella sp. | reverse complement strand
TGGGGCCTCCGACGGGAAAGTTAAACCGCTACTTACGCCTTGTTGACGGAGCCAAACTCCTCCATGAGCTCCTTGGTGCGGGCAACGATGTTGTCGCGACCAGGCTTGAGGAGCTTGCGGGGGTCAAAGCCCTTGCCCTGCTGATCCTTGCCAGCCTCGATGTACTCGCGGACGCCCTTGGCGAAGACGAGCTGCAGGTCGGTGTTGACGTTGATCTTGGAGATGCCCAGGGAGATGGCCTTCTTGATCTGATCCTCGGGGATGCCGGTGCCACCGTGCAGGACGAGGGGCAGGTCGCCGGTCTGAGCCTTGATCTCGCCCAGGCGCTCGAAGGAAAGGCCAGCCCAGTCGGCAGGGTACACGCCGTGGATGTTGCCGATACCGCAGGCGAGGAAGTCGACGCCCAGGTCAGCAATCTGCTTGCACTCAGCAGGATCAGCGAGCTCGCCGCTGGAGGTCACGCCGTCCTCGGTGCCGCCGATGCCGCCGACCTCGGCCTCGATGGACATGCCCTTGGAGTGAGCAAGCTCAACGAGCTCCTTGGTGCGGTCGAGGTTAAGCTGGAAGGTCTCCTCGTGAGAGCCGTCATACATGATGGACGTGAAGCCGGCCTCGATGCACTTGAAGCAGTCCTCGTAAGAACCGTGATCGAGGTGAAGGGCGACGGGAACGGTAACGCCCGTGGCCTCGACGGCAGCCTTGACCATGTCGGCGCAGACCTTGAAACCGCCCATCCACTTAGCGGCACCAGCGGTGCACTGAAGGATCAGCGGAGACTTGGCCTCCTCGGCGGCCTGGAGAATAGCCAGGGTCCACTCGAGGTTGTTGGTGTTGAAGGCACCGAGACCGTACTTGCCGGCCTCGGCCTTCTTGAGCATGTCTGCTGCGTTGACGAGCATAAAAGAAACCTCCTGTAAGGTTGCTCCGATAACGCCTGAGATTTTACCACGACATACCCGAGCATAAACGTTCGTTTGTTCACGAATACCATCCGATTGGACAAATTTTGACCGTTTGCCCCACAGAATCGACCCACTGGGGAAAATAGCTTGACGATTGAGCGGTCTTCGTGGTTCGAAAGACGGCTTCAAGCCTACATCTGCATAAACGGGTTCTGCATAAGTTCGCGCGCCATCGTGGTCGAATCGCCATGGCCCGTCAAGCAAACGGTATCGGGCGGAAGCGTCTTGGCAAGTTTGGAGAGCGAGCGCATAATCGCCGCCTCGTCACCGCCGGAAAGATCGGTACGACCGTGACTGCCCGGGAAAAGCGTGTCGCCCACAAAGGCGATGTTCCCCTGCTCGGTCGCGGCGAACAGGACGATGCCGCCCGGCGTATGCCCCGGCGTCTCGATCACCTGCAGGCAGACGTCGCCCACCTCGATTGTATCGCCCTCGGCAAGCAAACGCGTCGGCTCACCCGGATCGGGCGTCTCGATACCCCACATGGCGCGCTGCTCCTCGATATTTGCGCGAGGTACCGTCACGTCCTTAGCGCACAACTCATATAGTGCGCTGTCGCCAACGACAGCTCGAACCCCGGCAACCCCGCCAACATGGTCGGCATGACCGTGCGTGCAGACAGAGCCGAGCACGCGCACCTCGGGATGCGCGGTGCGGATATGCTCCACAAGACGCTCGCCCTCCCACGCCGGATCGACGATTAAGCACTCGTCATTCGAAATCACGGCGTAGCTGTTGGTCTGAATCGGGCCGTTGACGAGCGCCTCAATCGAAGCCGCGCCTCGGGGTGTCAGGTCCAAAGTCATATCGCCCATGCGCATACCCTCCTTCTAAAATACGTTCGAGGCACCAAACGATGCCTCGAACGTAACCAATATCTATGATGCTGAGAGGCTCTCGCACCTACACACGGCGCTTGAGTTGCGCTCCGCCCTCGCCGGGCATAAGACGGCGAGCGTCGTAGACCGAGTCGA
>CABUVC010000289.1 GCA_902494855.1 uncultured Collinsella sp. | reverse complement strand
TGGCCAGATAGCTAATCATGCCGTCCATCTGCGCTGCTTGCGTGTACATCTCGGAACGCGTGATGAAGACTCCCCACGACCCCGGCTCCTTGCCGTCAACGAGCAGATTGTCGAGCACAGTGTATTTAATACTCTCGTCTGCCTCGGTCGTATCCATCCCCTGTTTGTAGTTAACGAGCAGGCTACTGGAATACGGCTGCAGATTAAGTTGGGACAACAGCTCGTCGGCAACGACGACGGTACCCGGATTACTGCCCATCGCCGAGTTGGCGATGGCCGCCGCATCTTCGTCCGACTTATCGGTTGCGGGCTTGAGCGTATGCCCGCCCAAGGTAAGGGCATGGCCGCCAGCCATATACTTGGTGTACAGGTCGACCAGCTCGCCGCCCATATCACACGTGAGCAGATACTGGTCGTGACCGATGTGCACCGGCTCCTCGCCCATCATCTGACGCAGTTTGTTGTACTGGCTCGCCGGCGTCACAAACAGACCCATCGTATCGGCATTGCTACCCCCGAACGCCTTGGGAAGCTTTTCGCCCATGGCCTTGCACATTTCACTTGGAGTCACCGAAGGATCCGAACCGCCAAGCGGGTAACTCAGATACGAATCGATCTGCACATGCTCACCGGCAACATCGGCGATATTGACCTTCTTGCCGGTCTCGTCGTTGTTGTCCGCCGACTTGCCCTTACGATCGCCGTGCCATGGATCGCCGTGCCATGCGGGGTACAAATCGACCGTTGTATCGGCCAGCACCATGCGATCGGCTTCAGACGGATTGATGTACTCTTTGTAGTAGTCGAGCGTATCGGGCGTGTAATAGACATACGTCTGTGACACGTCAACAGGGTTATAGCGCTCCAGGTTTTCGTTCATCACATTGGCAATCGACATACCGCACGTCACCGAGGTGATGGCCAAAAACAGGAGCATCGCGATGACGCCCATCGAAAAGCACACCGTGTTGACCTTGGCCGCAAGCTGGCGCACGGTAAACATGTTGAGGCCGCGCCAATACACGCCGCGCAGGCTCTGCAGCAGCTTGATGAGCATGCCCGAGAGTCCCCAGAACAGGGCAAAGGTGCCCACGGTAACCATAGCGGTCGTAATGCCAAACTGGTTCATGGCCTCTTGCAGCTTGCTGTCCGTCGCGGTTAGCGGGAACCCATCACGTAGCAGACGGTAATAGGCCACGCCCACAAGCACCGCGCCCACGGCAAAGATGGCAATCGCGATCCAGGGGTTGCGCGTCTTGATGCTCTCGTTGCGACGCTCGGCACCCATAAGCTCGATGAGTTTGGTACGACGCACGGCGCGAAGGTTCAACAGTAGCGTGAGCACAAACATTACGAGCATGCAGGCAAGGGTCAGATTGAACGCATGCACCGAGAAAAAGAAGTGGAAATTGGCGATCTGTGTCTTAAAAAGCGAGGCCGTAAAGAACGTCATGAGCTGGGAGAGTCCCACACCCAGCACAATGCCGGCGACAAAGGCCACGACCGAGACAATCACCGTCTCGAGCGCCATGATCGTGGCGACGCGTCCGCGCCCCATGCCGAGCACCTGATACAGGCCAAACTCCTTCTTGCGGCGTTTCATGATGAAGTTATTGGCATACACCATCAAAAAGGCCATGACACCGGCCAAAAAGTACGTCAGGTCGCCGAGCATGCTGCCCATAACCTGCGCCAAGCCCTCTTCATCGATTCCGGCAATGTCGACCTGCATCGAGACGGTATTGAAGGCATAGAAGACCGTGACACCCAGGGTGAGCGTCAAAAGGTAGACGAGGTAGTCGCGGCCGGCGCGGCGGACGTTACCCCAAGCGAGTTTACAGAGCATCGGAGCCCTCACCGCCCATCATGGCAACGACCTCCATAATGCGGTCGAAGAACTCTCGGCGGTCGGTGTCGCCGCGGCGCAGCTCGGTGAAGATCTTGCCGTCGCG
>CABUVC010000288.1 GCA_902494855.1 uncultured Collinsella sp. | reverse complement strand
GGGGCACGGCGGCATGTCGCGTGCGCAGAACACCGCCGGCCGCAACCGTGCAGCTCAGGGGCGTCAGGGCGCCAACGGAGGCGGACGCCGCAATTAGGGCAGCGGTGCTGTCACTATGCCCATCTCGCATGCGTGGCGCAGTGAGCGCATCGCCTCCACGAGGATGATGCCGGCGATGGTGACCGTGATTACCACGTCGAACGGCGTGTTCACAAACCAGAGCAACGTCATGAAATACGACCCGGCATTAAAGGCAAAGTGCAGCAGGATCGTGTAGCGGAGCTTTCCGGTCGTCACGAGCACCCAACCAAAGATGAGGCCGGCGGCACCCGCGTAGCAACCCTGTACCCAATTCATGTGCATAAAACCGAAGATCGCCGCCTGCAGCACAATCGCCGCGGCGATACCCCACGTGCTTGGGGCCGCCCAGGGCACCATGGCGCCACTCTGCGCGCTCACACGACGCCGGCACTTCCAAAGTGGGCGGCACTGCGGATTAAACGCTCGGAGCGAAAACTCAAAAATAATGCCGCGCACCAGCAGCTCTTCACAAAATGGGGCACCGAGCACCGTGGTGAGGACGGCGAGATAGCTGGTGTCGCCCATGCCTGTTTCCTCGACAAGCTCGCTGTAGTCGGCCGCGGCATCGGGCAGCAGCGACAGCACGGCGTCGGTCACGTAGCCAACGACCACCTGCAGGGCCAGGCCAATCACGATAACGCAGGCAATACGTTTCCGCGCTCCACGCGCTCCCCCGCCGAGCGGATGTGCGCTTTGCCGGCGTGCCATAAACGAACGCGGCCACAGATAACGCCACCACAGCAGCGCCATCAAAAACGATGCCGTCTGAGCGGCGGCCTGAAACCATTGGATATCGAGATTGTCAATCGGATAGCCCGTCAGCGCCGACACGGCATCGAGAACCGAAAACAGAACCACGCTCAGGGCTATATCGGCAACGACAACGCCAAAACAGGCAAGCGCCCAAATCATCGCATTGAGCATGCCAACCTCCTCAAAACCCGGCACTTGGGGACGTTCCTTAACTGCCGGCTGAAAAGGAACGTCCCCAAGTGCCGGCAGTTTGGGACAGTCATTGTTGATGAGAATCGGGCGCAGTGCCAAAGGCCCCGTTGGGCGAGATGTCGAACGGGAAGGTGCCGCAGCGATTGAACGCGGCGATAAACATGCGGATAGCGTTGGACGGCGTGGTGCCCACGAGCTGGGTTGCCGCCGCGAAGGCCGCCTTTTCCTCGGGCAAGACCTTCGCGACAACCGGGGTCATGTGTTCTGCCATGGCGCTTCCTTTTTGAAACGACGGTGGTGCGGATAGATGCGGGCCACGCGGCTGGGCGACGGGCTGTGAAGGCAACCCGATTGGCCCGCATCTGGAGTTTGTTTCTGCGGCGTTGGTATTACTTGGTATTCCTAAGTATTACCCCACAGATAGAATACCACACCCGACCCCATGGGGACGGAGGAAAACGAATCATTTTGTTGCTCAGTTAGTATTTAGAGCGTGATGATGTCCGAGATATTGAGGGCCTGAGCGTCGACGGCATCGTGCGTGGCAAGCAACAGCATGCGACCGTCGAGCAAGTCGAGCACGACTTCGGCGCATGCGTCGCGCGCAGCGGTATCTAGTCCGGTAAAGGGCTCGTCCAGAATCACCGCGTCGCCTGGGCACAGCAGGGCTCGGGCAATCTCGACGCGACGGCGCTGCCCGCCCGAGAGCTCGGCCACACGAGCATGTACATCGACCCCCGGCACCAGCAGGCGCAACAGGGCTGCGGCACTCGAGGCGTCCACGCGCGCGTCGGCGCACACTAGCACGTTATCCAGGGCAGAAGCGTCCTCGGCCAGGCGCACATCCTGAAACACCATGGAGCACGGCACGCACTCCCCCGCCGCCAGCGCAAGCAACGTCGACTTGCCCACACCTGAGGCGCCCATCACGCAGGTACGCCCACCGGCGGGCACGCGAAGTG
>CABUVC010000287.1 GCA_902494855.1 uncultured Collinsella sp. | reverse complement strand
CTGCCGACCTAGTACAGATGCACGTTAGGCGTGCCGTGGGCCTCGTTGTAGGCCACAGACTGCAGCAGACCCGGCAGCAGCGAGCGGCGCATCTCGGTCTGCTCGGCCACCAGCGGGTTCATGAGAACCACGGGGCAGCCGCGGCCCTCGGTGGACATACCGATCTTCTCCAGGTCGCCCGGGGCGGCAAAGCCAAAGGTCGTGGTCTCGTTGAGGCCACAGGCGCGCAGGATCTCGCCGACCTTGCGGGTGAGCTTCTGCTCGCGGGTCAGGCCGCCGATGTGGTTCTTGGCAGCCGGGATGGTCGCCGTCACGCGGCCCATGCCCCACAGGCGCAAGATCTCCTCGATCAGGTCGATCTCACGCGGCAGGTCGGGACGGAAGCTCGGCGGCGTGACCATGAAGTCCTCGCCGTCGCGCTCGACGGTGCAGCCCAGACGGGTGAGCGAACGCTCGATAAAGTCGGTCTCGATGTCGGCACCGCAGATGGCATGCACGCGGGCCAGGCGCAGCCTAATGCTGTCGATGGTCTTGGGCGCGGGGAACACGTCCACATAGCCGGGGGCGACCTCGCCGCCGGCGATCTCCTCGATAAGCGCGCACGTCACATTGGCGACGTCCACGCAGCCGGTCTCGTCGACCTGGCGCTCAAAGCGGATGGAGGCGTCGGAGATCAGCGACAGGTCACGGCTGGTGTGCGAGGTGCGACCGGCGTTGAAGCAAGCGCTCTCGACCATCACGTCGACGGTATCGTCCTCGATCTCGGAATCCATGCCGCCCATGACACCGGCCAGCGCCACGGGACGCTCGCCGTCGGTGATGAGGCCCATGCCGGCGTCGAGCACACGCTCCTCGCCATCGAGCGTCGTGAACTTCTCGTCCTGCTGGGCGGCGCGAACCACCACGCGACGGTGGCCATCGCGCTCGGCAAAGGTGTCCAGGTCAAAGGCGTGCAGCGGCTGGCCGGTGAGCATCATCACGTAGTTGGTGATGTCGACGATGTTGTTGTGCGGGCGCACGCCCAGGGCGTTGAGGCGCTTGACCATCCAGTCGGGCGACGGGCCGACCTTGACGTTGCGCACGATGCGGGCAACGTAGCGGTCGCACAGGCCCTCGTCGGCGATCTCGACCGAAAGCTCGTCGTCGGTCGCGCGGCCGGTCTCGACCTTGATGGCGGGCAGCTCAACGTGGAAATCGCGGTCGAAGATGGCACCGGTCTCGCGGGCCATGCCGATCATGGACAGGCAGTCGGGGCGGTTGGGCGTGATCTCGCAGTCGAGCACGGTATCGCTCGAGCCCACATACTCGGCAAACGGCATGCCGCAGGGCGTGTCCTCGGGCAGAATCATGATGCCGGAGTGGTCGCCGCCCAGGCCGAGCTCGCGCGCGGAGCAGTTCATGCCCATGGACACGACGCCGCGAAGCTTGCTCTTCTTGATCTTGACGTCGCCGGGCAGGACAGCGCCGATCATGGCCGTGACGATGTGATCGCCGGCCTCGAAGTTCTGCGCGCCACAGACGATCTGCAGCGGAGCGGGGTTGCCGTCGGCGTCGAGGTTCTTGTCGCCCACATCGACCGAGCACACATACATGTGGTCGCTATCGGGGTGCGGGGTCTTGGTGAGCACCTTGGCGGTCACCACGTGGTCGAAGGACTCGCCCACGGTGTCGATCGCCTCGACCTCGGTACCGGTACGGATATATTCGTCCGAAAGGGTCTTGGGATCCTCCGGAATATCGATCATGGTCTTGAGCCAGTCGTAAGAAACGCGCATGTAGCTCTCCTAGTTCTTAATCTCCGCAAAGGGAGGAATATCAAATGAAGACGTTCGCCTTAGGGTTGTCCAGGTGCCCCAGGTTGGCGTGAAAGAGGAGCGACGCGTACTAAAGGTACGCGAGCGACGGTTTGAACGCCAAGATGGGGTGCCTGGGCAAGCCTAAAATTGGTTGAGGAAGCGCATATCGCCTGTCATGAGCGTTCTGAGGTCGGGCAGGT
>CABUVC010000286.1 GCA_902494855.1 uncultured Collinsella sp. | reverse complement strand
CGGGCATCGAGCAGGTTGAAGGCGTGGCTGCACTTCATGACACAGTCGTACGCCGGCAACGGCAGCTTGCGCTCCAGACAGGAATGGCACTCGGCCTCGTAGTCGTCAAACTTCTGACGCATCATCTCGACGTTGGCGACCTCAAAGTTATAGGCACTGAACTCGCGCTCGTTCTCGAGGAACACGTCGCCATAGGTCATGGGCGTGCCGTCGGGCAGATAGCTCCACACCAGATCGTAGACCGAGTTGACGCCCTGAGCGTACATGGCGATACGCTCCAGGCCATAGGTGATCTCGACGGGCACGGGGTCGACCTCGATACCGCCCACCTGCTGGAAGTACGTGAACTGCGTGACCTCCATGCCGTTGAGCCAGACCTCCCAGCCAAGGCCCCAGGCGCCCAGCGTCGGGCTCTCCCAGTCGTCCTCGACAAAACGGACGTCATGGTCGTTGGGGTCCAGGCCAATGGCAGCAAGAGACCCCAGGTAAAGCTCCTGAGCATTAACCGGAGAGGGCTTAATGAGCACCTGGAACTGATAGTAGTGCTGCATGCGGTTAGGGTTCTCGCCGTAGCGGCCGTCGGCGGGACGGCGGCAGGGCTGCGCATAGCAGGTGCGCCATTCGGCGGGACCGAGCGAGCGCAGCGTGGTCGCGGTATGGAAGGTACCGGCACCGACCTCGGAGTCATAGGGCTGCATAATGACGCAGCCCTGCTCGCCCCAGTACTGCTGGAGGCGCAGGATGATGTCTTGGAAGGAAAGCGATGAAGCGTTCATGCCTCTAATATCCCCTCGTCGAAACGATTACACGGTTAGGTACTGTACTATAGCGGTTTTTAGTCGATAGCGCCGATGCGGTTGAGCGGCCAGTAGCGCACAAGCGCCACAGCGATCAAATCAGAGCGATCGACGGGACCAAAGTAGCGCGAGTCGGCAGAGTTTTCGCGGTTGTCGCCCATCACCCACACGCACCCGTCGGGAACGGTGTAGGGATAGCTTACCTGAGCGCCGGGCGCTTGGACCGAAAGCGGCCAGCTCATGCCCGTCGTATAGTCCTCGTCGAGCGCTTGGCCGTCAACGACCACCTTGCCGTCCTGCAGGTCGACCGTCTGGCCGGCCGTGGCAATAACACGCTTGACAAGAACATCATGCTCGGAAGTGGCATCGGGGTTGTGGAACACCACGATATCACCCTGTTTGACGGGCTGACCGAGCTCGAGGCTCACCTTTTGTGCCAGGATCTGGTCGCCAATCTCGATCGTGTCCTCCATGGAGCCGGTGGGTACCACAAAGGGCTCGACCACAAAGGTGCGGATCAGGAAGGTGGCCACGAGCGCGATCGCGATGACCGCGACCCACTCAAAAGCGCCCCTCAACGCGGAATGCTGCGATGGAACCATTCTCACTCCTCGCTCTGCGAATACGAAGCGTTCAGAATCTCCTGCGCGTATGCGCGCTCCTGGGGCGTAAGCCGTGCCGTCTCGATCAGGTCGGGACGCCAGCGGCAGGTGCGCTCGATGGCATTCTTACGGCGCCAGGCGTCAACCTTGGCATGGTCACCGCTCACGAGCACCGGCGGCACGCCCTCGCCGTTGAATTCAGCAGGGCGAGTGTACTGCGCATACTCGAGCAGGCCTCCGTCCTCGGCGGTCGAGAACGACTCGTCGACGTTGCTCATCTCGTCACCAAGGGCGCCGGGAATCAGGCGTACGACAGCATCGGCAACGACCATAGCGGGAAGCTCGCCGCCCGTGAGCACGTAATCGCCGATCGACAGGCGCTCGTCGGCATACGCATAGGCACGCTCGTCGACACCCTCGTAACGGCTGCACACAAACAGCAAGCGCTCGCTTTTGAGCAGGCGCTCGGCCACATGCTGTGTAAAGGGCTCGCCACAGGGGGTAAAAAACACCACGGTGGGCTTAGGACCCTCGGAGCTAATAGCCTCGATGGCCTCGGCAATAGGCTCGACCTTCATGAGCATGCCCTGCCCGCCGCCG
>CABUVC010000285.1 GCA_902494855.1 uncultured Collinsella sp. | reverse complement strand
GGGTATGATATGCGCAATTGTGCGGGCGTCACCAAGGAGGCGGCGATGGAAAAGCTAGGAGTTATCGGTGGCATGGGCGCCGAGGCCACGTCGTATTACTACGACCAGGTTGTGCGCCATACAGCGGCTACCTGCGATCAAGAGCATATCGATATGGTGGTGCTTTCCAAGTCGACCATGCCCGACCGCACACTTGCCATCAAGACCGGTGAGCATGCTGAGCTGCTAGCGACCATGAAGGAGTGCGCTCAGGCGCTCGAAGCGCTGGGCTGCGCTCATATCGCGATTCCCTGCAACACGTCGCACTACTTCTACGATCAGATTCAGTCGTTTACCTCGGTCCCCATCATTCATATGCCGCGTGAGTCGGTGCGTTATGCCTTGGCTGGTGCGGTGATGGGGGAGTGCGAGTTCGACCCTAATCTGAGCATGCCAGCGGAGCCGGTGCGCAAGATCGGCATCATGGGCACCGATGGCACCGTGGGCGCGGGCGTCTACGGGCGCGAGTGCGAGGCGGCTGGCGTGGAGGTCGTTTATCCCAGCGAGAAGCGCCAAGCCGATGTGATGTCGCTGATCTATGATGACGTGAAGGCCGGACGGGAGCCCGATATGGATAAGTTCGACCGCGTGATGTGGGAGTTTGCCCGCAGCGGGTGCGACCGCGTCATCCTGGCTTGTACGGAGCTTTCGGTGCTGCAGAAGTATCGCGAGATGCCCGAGATTACCCTCGACGCGATGGATGTCCTGGTGCGCGAATCCATCATCCGCAGCGGCGCCCCCTACCGCCTCTAGCTCTCGCCCTACCAAAAAGGGATAGGTTTATTTTGGTAGGTTTTACCTGGGAAAACAGCAAAGGCCCCGGCTCGTTTGGTGCGAGCCGGGGCCTTGTGCGTTATGCCGTTGGTGCTGGCGATGAGCTAGAACAGGAAGCCGAGGACGATGAAGGCAACGCTGATGGCGAGTACGGCGATGTCCAGGCCCTTGATGGGGTAGCGCTTATACGAGCTGGCGCGTGTGCGCAGGTAGAAGCCGCGCTGTTCTGCGGCAAGCGCGGTGGCATCGGTCTTGCCCACGCTCGAGATGAGCAGCGGCACGCATAGCGGCAGCATGAGCTTGAGCTTCTTGATGGGGTTCTTGGTGTCGTATTCGACGCCGCGCGCGGTCTGCGCCTCCATGATGGCGTTCATCTCCTGACCAAACACCGGCACAAAGCGCAGTGCCGTGGTAAAAGTGAAGGCGTAGCGATAGGGCACGTGCAGCACCTCGACGCAGGCGTTGGCGAGGTCGTTGAGTTTGGTCACCATAAGCATCAGGATGAGCGGTAGCGCCACGCCCAGCAGGCGCAGGCAGGCCTTCGATCCGGTAACGAGGCCCGTGTCGGTGATGAAGCCCCATACCACGTTGCCATTGCGCATAAAGGCCAGCTGCAGCACCAACATGATAAGCGCGAGCGGAATCAGCAGCTTGAGCAACGAGAGCAGGCGATCGACGACGCCGGCGTAGGCGCCCAGCGCAAGCGTGAGCGCCAAAAAGCCCAACAGCGCCACATAGGTGTCGGACAAGAAGATGCCGATGATGATGGCGGCGGCGAGGCCCAGCTTGACGACGGGGTTCAGGCGATGCAGCAGCGTATCGCCCGGCATGTAGTCGATGACGTTAACCACGACGGACCATCTCCTCGGTAATGCGAACGATATCGGTGACCTCACTCACCTGCGCAAAAGCGGGGGAGACGGAGGATGCCAAGCGGCGCGAGAGCTCAATGACCTGGGGCGGCTCCACGTAGGCGCGGTGCATAAGCTCGATATTCGAGAACAGTTGGTGCGTGCGGCCTCGGTCGAGAATCCGTCCGTTGGCCATCACCACGATGCGCTCGGCAAAGTCCGAGACGACTTCCATGTCGTGGCAGACCATGATCACGGCGCAGCCGCGCTCGGCCATGGTGCGCACCGTTTCCATGACGGTCATGCACTCGCGGTAGTCAAGGCCGCTCGTGGGCTCGTC
>CABUVC010000284.1 GCA_902494855.1 uncultured Collinsella sp. | reverse complement strand
GTCACCGCCGTCATGGACGAGGCGATCGACGGTTTTATCTCCGAGCTCGAGCAGTGGAATGCCAACCGCACCGTCGGTGATATCGAGGGCGCACTCGACACCGTCGCCCCGCTCTTTAAGCGCCTGGTCGTCAGCGGCCACGAGCTGCCGAGTACGCTCACCTCAAGCAGCGGCGCGCTCTACGGCGGCTTTTTGCACAACGTGGTCCAGCGTGTGGCGCAGTATATCTGCGACACCACCGTGGTGGATTTTGCCGCCCATCATGAGCTACGCATCGACCATGTCTACGAGACGTTCTACACCCTCATCATGGGGTTGTTGATGTATATCCGCACGCACCCCGATGTGCCCGACGAGACGGTCAAGGAAATCATCGCCTCGACACTCCACATCGAGGGCTATACCGCCAAGTATCCGGAGCGCAAGCCCCAGAACTGACGACATTTGGCCAAACTGCCCGCGATCAGAAGAGGGGCCGCGGGCGTGTGAAAGGAGAGCAGCATGCTGTTCGATGTTTGGGGTAGCGATACCCTTATCCACTGGGCCGGCTGGGCCATGGTCTTTATTGGCCTGATCGTGCTCAACGAGGTCGGCCGCCGTACCAAGCTGGGTGCGGCAATCATCTTTGGCGTGGCTCCGCTGGCCATGACCATCTACTGCGTCGCTATCGCCATCGGCGTCTCACAGGGTGCCGAGTGGGCGCTCACCAACCCCACCCATGTGTACCAGAACAGCTGGTTCCACTACGCCAAGGTATACGCGGCGCTGGCCGGTTGCTGGGGCTTCATTGCCATTAAGTACCAGTGGGGCAAGATCGGCAAGGCGCATTGGTTCCGCGCGTGGCCGTTTGTGATCGTCGCCATCAACATCTTGATCGCCGTCGTGTCCGACTTCGAGAGCGCCTATCACTTCTTTGTCCTGGGCGAGTCCACCTGGGTCACCTCCGAGGGCGCCACGCAGCTCGCCGGCTGGAACAACGTGTTCAACGGCATCGCCGGTATCATCAACATCTTCTGCATGACCGGTTGGTGGAGTGTCTACGCCTCTGAGGACAAGACCGACATGCTGTGGCCCGACATGACCTGGGTCTACATCATCGCCTACGATATCTGGAACTTCTGCTACACCTACAACTGCCTGCCCACCCACTCCTGGTTCTGCGGCTTTGCACTGCTGCTGGCGCCCACCGTCGCCGCCTTTATCTGGAACAAGGGCGGCTGGATCCAGAACCGCGCCTTTACGCTGGCCATTTGGTGCATGTTTGCCCAGGTGTTCCCCTACTTCCAGGAGGAGTCCATCTTTGTGACCCACTCCACGCTCGACCCCGGCGCCGCCACCGCGGTCTCGATTGCCGCGCTGGTCGCCAACGTCGCCGCGATCATCTACATCGCCTACCGCGCCAAGAAGCTCGGCCGCAATCCCTACAAGCAGGATGTCTTTGAGGGCACCAGCGATTGGGAGAAGGCTACCGCTCGCCGCGCCAAGGTGGATTACGCACACGCCGAGTAACGCGCCCGGCGCAGACATCGCTTGAATGTGAAGCCGCCTGGCCGACTCCGCGCAATGCAACGTATTGCATGCCCCCGGAAAGCGATTTGTCCGCTTTCCGGGGGCTTTTTGTTGTTACGCGCATCCACGCACACATTCAAAACCTCTCGCACAGATAAAATCAGATTTCCAATCGCCTGACAGCTCTATATGACTCTGTTTTTGGGTACATTGTTGTCCCGATATTGAGCTTGGGGGATGTATGAATGATGAGACGATGGGCCAAGAGGATGCGGCCCAAGATGCAGAAGCTTGCGCTGAGGCCTTGGAGAGCTTAGACCGGATTTCACTCGATGAGATTGCGTTTGACGATTCGGGCGTTGATGTGCAGGATGAGCCGGAAACCGAGGCGCAATCCGATGATCAGGATGCAGGCGACGTTGAGCCTGCCGAGGATGAGGCAGATCACGAAGGCACCGAAAGCGAGGCCGGCAACCAGCCCGAATCCGACACGGGCGAGGAAACCGTCTTGCTCGACAG
>CABUVC010000283.1 GCA_902494855.1 uncultured Collinsella sp. | reverse complement strand
TGCGACTTTTTTATTTTCAATTTCTTCCTTTATCAGACTTCCTACACTTGAAAAGTGAGAACATAAAAACAGTTTCATCAATATTCTCCTTTATATATAAATTCTTATTTGTTGAACTAAGCCGTGTATACCATACCCTCCAATGAAAGAACGCCCTGATATAGCGATATTTTGCCGTTTTCCTGCGTACGTGCGTACACACTCCACAGGAATTCTAAGGGGCCTGCCCCCTTAGCACACGGACTTTGGAACAAAGTCTAGTGTGTTATGCCTTGCCAGAGGTGTACAGGCTCCCGGTATGCACGTACGAAGCAATTGCCATCAATGCGCCATATAAGTGGCGATCAAGTTCGCATAAAGCGACCTTGATCCCGCAAAACAAAAGGCAGGATATCCCCTTTGTGGTGGTTTTGGACCAGTCCTAGAGCGTGTGGCCGTAGGTGTTGGCAGCCTTGATGGCGGCGGCGAACTTTTCGTCGGTGAAGGGCTCCGGGTTGCCCTGCTTCCACTCATTGGTGCCGTGCGCGTATTCGCACAGGGCAGGGATATCGGCCTCGGAAAGGCCGACTTGCTCAAGTGTCACGGGTAGACTCATCTGCTTGTTAAAGGCAGCGTAGCGCTCAAGGTTCTCGGTATCGCCCGTATAGGCAAACAGCACGAGCACGCCCAGGCTCACGACCTCGCCATGCAGGTAGGTGCCCTCGCGCGGAATGCTGCAGGTGGCGTTGTAGAACGCATGCGCCACGCTCGAGTTGTAGTAGTAATCGTTTTGGTTGGTCAGGTTGGAGACATAGCCCGTGTTGACCACGATATCGAGCGCGATCTGCTTGACGGCCTCGGTCGACAGGTTCTGGCGAACGTCCTCAAGACCCTGCACGCCATAGGTAAACAGCGGCTCGGAGCAGGTGTGTGCGAGCGCCAGGCCAAGACCGGCGGTGTGCTCCAGGTTGCCGGCGCTCGTGGCGTACTCGACCTCGGGCTGCTTGGACAGGGCATCGCCCACGCCCGCCCAGAAGTATTCTGCCGGAGCCTCGGCGATGATCTTGGGGTTGATGAAGATGTGCGCGGGGCGGTTGGGGTACGAATAGCCCTCGAGCGAGCCGTCGTCGTTGTAGACAACGGCAATGGCGGTCGCGGCCGAGCAGTTGGAGCAGATCGTCGGCACCGTAAAGACGATCTTCTTGAGCTCGATGGCTGCGGTCTTCACGGTATCGAGCGCCTTGCCGCCGCCACAGGCAATGAGCACGTCGGCTTCCTGGCAGGCGGCGGAGTTTACGACCTTGGCGATATTGGCGCGCGTACTGTTGGTACCGTAGACGCGTGTCTCCAGAATCTCGACGTCGGTGCCCTCCAGTGCCGCTTCGATACCGGGAAGTGCCGCGGCCAGTGCTCGTTTGCCACCGATGATTGCTACCTTGGTCGCCCCGTACTCGGCCAGCGCGCCGGGCAGCTCGGCAAAGCAGTCCTCGCCGACGGTATAGTCGCTCATTCCAATCGTGCGCATAGGAGCCTTCTTTCGCTAGATAAAGTGCTTTCAGGTATTTTGCTCCAAGTGAGTGCTTGCGGCAGCGAGAAATTTCTAAAGTATGAAACCGATGTTGAGGGTTTTTCGCCGGCGTTGACCGTGCTACCATACAGCGCATAAGCGTTGATGGGGACGAGTAGTCGGCCGTCCGCATGCTACAGAGAGCGGGGAGCGCTGAGAACCCGTGCATGCGACTGATGAAAATCACCCCGGAGCTGCGGTCCCAACGGACGTGCCGCGCAGGTTCGTCTTAGTAGACATCGCCGAGATGGTCGTCGATACAGACCAGCCGAGTAACGGATGCGAGCGCGCAAATACGCGGGCGAGGGCATCTAAGCTGGGTGGTTAAGCGAAGAGCTTTTGCGGGCGCACAGCCCGTTTTGTGGCGCTTCGTCCCAGCTTGTAGGGACGGGCGCTTTTTTGGTGCCCAGAGGGCGTGCGCGCCCATGACATGAAAGGGGTACCGTGGCAAACGAGTACAAGCAGACGATGAATCTGCCCAAGACCG
>CABUVC010000282.1 GCA_902494855.1 uncultured Collinsella sp. | reverse complement strand
CGGTGGACGCCGGCGGCGTATAGGGCTCAGTCGCCTGCAGAGGACGGTCGGCACCCAGGTACACCGGAACCTCGGGGCGACCCAGCAGATCGAGCACCGCCAGGCAATTGTGCGCCGATTGCTCGACGCGCACGTTGCCAAAGCACGTGGTGATGCCCACGAGCTCCACCTCGGGGCTCGCGATGGCATAGGCCAGCGCCATCGCATCGTCCACTCCCATATCCAGATCAAGGATCAGCTTCTTGATTGCCATTGTTCTACTCCGCTTCTCCGTCTTTATCGTTTAACCAAACCAATGTTCAACTTCGGCGCGCGTGGGAATCGATTGCTGAGCGCCCAGGCGCGACACCGTCACTGCCGAAGCGCGAGCACCCGCGGCCATGCACTCAAAGAGCGGCAAGCCCTCTAGGCGAGCCGCCGCCAACGCGCCGATAAACGTATCGCCGGCGGCCGTGGTATCGACTACCGCACTCGAAAGTGCCGGCATGCGCAGCAGCTCACCGCCATCGCCGAGCGTAACCGAGCCGGCACCGCCCAGCGTGATGACCGCGGCGCCGGCGCCCTTGTCGAGCAGCGCATTGAGCGCGGCGACGCAACTCACATCATCCGTGGGCAGAATGCCCGTCAGAACCTGGCACTCGGTCTCGTTGGGGCAGACCAGGTCGACCGCAGGCCACGCTCCTGTCGGCAGGTTGCAGGCGGGTGCCGGGTTAAAGATCGTATAGAATCCCAGCTCGTGAGCGCAAGAGAGCGCCGCGACCGTTGCCATCAGATCACATTCGCCCTGGGCGATAAAGACGCTTCCGGCAGCCGGGGCAATCTTGCTGGCGTCGCCGTCGAGCTCATCGGCCACCAGACGCCTCAGCGCGCGGGCAACGTCCTCGCCCGTAAGCGCATGATTGGCTCCCGGCGACAGCACGATGCGGTTGTCGCTCTCACAGCGAATGATAGTCGCGGTACCGGTCTCCACGTCGTCGCGCCGCGCCACGAACTCGACGCCCACGCCGGCATCCTGGAGCCCTGCCACAAGCGCATCGCCAAAGGTATCGCGCCCAACAGCGCCGATCATGCACGTGCGCGCACCCATGCGCGCGGCGGCGACGGCCTGGTTAGCGCCCTTGCCGCCGGCATTGGTGATAAAACCGCTACCGCCAACGGTCTCGCCCGCGCGCGGCATGCGCTCGCACGCCACCGAAAGGTCCATGTTCATGCTGCCGAACACCGCAACGATGCTGTGATCCGCCATGGAAACCTCCTCGTCTTCAGGCTTTGCGCCCACCGTCGACCAACGATTGTGCACTCTCGCACCCCCTATAACTTTAGTCCACTTTGATGTGGACGCGCGCTTGAGCTTGCGCCAGCAGCAAGCATTCACAGGGGCAGGCAGCTACAATGAATACGTGCTGATTATTCTCGTCATTGGATGATGTTTTATGGAACAATTCTCGCAATCGGGCTCGCGCGGTCGACGCCGCACGGGCAACGAGCCGGCGCCGCACGAACGCGTGAAGAGCGAACGCCGTGCCAACGAGCCGCGACGCACCACGAGCCCCCATCGCGCTTCTGCAAACAATGCGGGCCGCGCCAACACTCCCGCCGCGGAGCAGACGCCTGCTCGCCCCAAGTCCCGCTACATCCCTGCCCTTGACGGCCTTCGCACGCTTGCCGTCGTCGCGGTGGTGCTCTATCACCTCAACCTCACGTGGGCGCAGGGCGGCCTGCTTGGCGTCACGATCTTCTTTGTGCTTTCGGGCTATCTGATCACGCGCTTGCTGCTCAACGAAGTCGCTAAGACCGGCCGCATCGACCTTAAGAGCTTCTGGATTCGCCGCATCCGTCGCCTGGTCCCCGCCGTGGTAACGGTAGTGTTCGTGACCTGCGCGCTGTGCACCATCTTTAACCACGTGATGCTCACCAAGATGCGTCCCGACATTCTGCCGTCGCTGCTGTTCTTTAACAACTGGTGGCAGATTATGCAGGACGTCTCGTACTTCAACGCCCTGGGCGATCCCTCGCCGCTTACGCACTTTTGGTCGCT
>CABUVC010000281.1 GCA_902494855.1 uncultured Collinsella sp. | reverse complement strand
GAGCGCTGGGGCAAGCCCACGGCAGCCGTCCTGGGCGCCCTCATGGCCCAAGTCGACCTGGGTGCCGGCGCCATCGGCGGCAAGGACTCCATGAGCGGTTCGTTTGAGGACGAGACCGGCGAGCTCAACGTTCCGCCGACCCTGATCAGCTTCGCCGTCGCCGTGGGCAAGGCCGCCCGCGCCGTCTCGCCCGAGTTCAAGGGCCTCACGCACCGCGTCGTCCGCATCGCCCCCGCCACCTATGGCGAGGACTACCGTCCCGACGCCCAGCAGTTGCTCGCCGCGTTTGACGCCGTCGAGGCGCTCACTGCTACCGGCAACGCCCTGGCCATATCCACGCCCGGCTACGGCTGCGGCGCCGAGAGCCTCTTTAAGATGTGCGTCGGTAACCAGATCGGTATCGAGCTTGCCGAGGATGTAGACGTGGAGAGCCTCTTCACCCCGCTCTACGGCAGTTTTATCGTCGAGCTCGCCGAGGACGCCGAGCTGCCCGAGGTCGCCGACGGCGTTGTCGTCGAGCCCCTGGGCACCACCGTCGAGGGCTATGTCATCGACACCGGCTCCGAGGTCATCGAGCTCGCCGAGCTCCAGGAGGCCTGGGAGAGCGGCATCGAGGGCGTCTTCGCCTACCGCAGCGCCGGCGAGACCCCCGAGGTCGAGACCATCGACTTCCGCGCCAAGGATATCCACGTGTACGGCGGCGCCAAGATCGCCCGCCCGCGCGTGATCATCCCCGTGTTCCCCGGCAACAACTGCGAGTACGACAGCGCCCGCGCCTTCCGTGCCGCCGGTGCCGAGGCCGACACCTTCGTGATCAACAACCTCACGCCCGAGGCCGTCGCCGAGAGCACCCACGAGCTTGCCCGCCGCATCCGTGCAAGCCAGATCGTTATGATCCCCGGCGGCTTCTCGGGCGGCGACGAGCCCGACGGCTCTGCCAAGTTCATCACGGCGTTCTTCCGCGCTCCCGAGGTCACCGAGGCAGTCCGCGACCTGCTCAAGGCCCGCGATGGCCTAATGCTGGGCATCTGCAACGGCTTCCAGGCCCTGATCAAGCTCGGCCTGGTGCCCTACGGCGACATCGTCGACGCCACGCCCGATGCGCCCACGTTGACGTTCAACACCATCGGTCGCCACCAGAGCCGTCTGGTGCGCACCCGCATCTCGTCCAACTTGTCCCCGTGGCTGTCGCAGTGCAGCCTGGACGACCCCTACACCGTCGCCATCAGCCACGGCGAGGGCCGCTTTGTCGCCAATGACGAAGTGCTCGCCCAGCTGATCGCCAACGGCCAGGTCGCCACGCAGTACGTGGGCGAGAACGGTAAGCCCAGCATGGATCTCTCCGTCAACCCCAACGGCTCCGCACTCGCCATCGAGGGCATCACGAGCCCCGACGGCCGCGTCCTGGGCAAGATGGGCCATGCCGAGCGTCGCGGCGACAACCTGTACCGCAACGTGCCCGAGCATGTCCCCGGCGATAAGTTCATGCCGATCTTTGAGAGCGGCGTGGCCTACTTCGCTTAAACCTTTCCCATCGGGTACAATCCCTTCGGGTAACAACACCCGCCACCGACACATCCGGTGGCGGGTTCTTTTTTGCTTCGCGCATACAGGAAGGACATCATGGAAAGCCGCAAGCCGTATCTCGCCACCCTGCCCGGACTCATCCTGGGCTGTCTTGTTTGCTGTGCACTCTGGGGATCGGCCTTTCCCTGCATCAAGATCGGCTACGCACTCTTTGGTATCCCGGCGCACGATAGCGCCTCGCAGCTGCTCTTTGCGGGCTTGCGCTTCACGCTTGCCGGCGCCCTGGTTATCGTTGGGATGAGTGCGGCCCAACGCCGCCCCCTCATTCCGCAGGCTCGCGACATCAAGCCCATCTTTGTCTTGTCGCTCTTCCAGACTATCGGGCAGTACTTCTTTTTCTATCTGGGCCTCTCGCGCGCCAGCGCCATGTCGAGCTCCATCATCGAGGCGAGCGCCAACTTCCTCGCAATCCTCTTTGCCGCCCTGGCATTTCACACCGAGAAGCTCAATACGGCCAAGGTGCTTGGCTGTGCGCTGGGCTTTGCCGGCGTCGCGCTCGTCAACCTCTC
>CABUVC010000280.1 GCA_902494855.1 uncultured Collinsella sp. | reverse complement strand
CGCGCTCGCGCGCCACAGCATCGAGCAGCGGCGCGCACTCGGCAAGCGCCTGTTTGGTCCTAGGCTCGATCATAAAATCCAGACGGCAGGCAAAACGCACCGCGCGCAGCATGCGAAGCGCGTCCTCGTTAAAACGACGCTTGGGATCTCCAACAGCGCGGATGAGCTTACGCTCCAGGTCGCCCTGACCGTCGTAACGGTCGACAAGGCCGCGCTGGGGATGCCAAGCCATGGCGTTAACGGTAAAGTCGCGACGCGCCAGGTCGTCCTCGAGCGACGCCGCGCGCTCCACACTCTGGGGATGACGACCGTCGGTATAGAAGCCGTCCAGGCGGTAGGTGGTGACCTCAATGCGCTCGCCGTCGCAAATAGCCGTAATGCCACCGAATTTAATGCCTGATTCAACCACGGCGATATCCGCTGCCTCGAGCGCCGCTTTGGACTCCTGCCATAGGCCGCTGCAACACATGTCCACATCGTGGCTGGGACGCCCCATCAGGGCATCACGTACCCAACCGCCTACGTACCAAGCCTCAAGGCCGGCCGCCTCGAGCGCACGCAGGACACGGATGGAGGCATCGGTCGGCTGCGTACCGTTGAGCGAAACATTGCACATGCCTATGGCCTCCTGCGACTATCAAATTGGCTATCGATTGCGTCTGCAAGAAGTCTAGCAAGAAACAGCCTCCACTGCACACGCAAGTCCGATAAACAAAAACGCATCCGTCCTGGTCTAAGACGGATGCGAAATAATTGAACTATTCAGGCAAGGTGCCGGAACTAGCAAACCTGACGGATTGCGATACCCTTCTGGTACTCATCGACCTTGGCAAAATCGCCCAGGCCCGGGCACTCGACCACGTTGGCGCCGGTGGCCATCGAAAGGCGGAGGGCATCCTCGACGCGCTCGGGGGCGTCGTGCCACACGGACAGGAAGGCGGCAAGCGAGGAGTCGCCCGCGCAGACGGTCGACAGCAGCTTGACGTCGAAGGTGCGGTTGGCAAACCAGATGTGCTCGCCGTTGGAGAAGTATGCACCGGCACCGCCGAGCGTCAGCAGCACATTCTTGGCGCCCTTGGCGTGCAGTTCGGCCATAGCAACCTTAACGGACTCATCGTCGCCACCACTCACCTTAATGCCAAAGATGTCGAGCAGCTCGTCGTCATTGGGCTTAATCAGCAGCGGCTCCATGGCAATGAGGTCTGCCAGCTGATGGCTCGAGATGTCGAGCACGAACTCGGCGCCCTTCGCCTTCACGCGACGCAGGACCTCTGCCAGGAAGCCCTCGGAGGTGTTGGGGGGCAGCGAGCCGCTGATAACCAGGCAGGTCATGTCATCGAGCGAATCGATGAGCTCAAACATCTCCTGCTCGTTAGCCGCATTGATGGCGGCGCCTGCGTTGACCATGTTGTACTCGGTGTCGGGGCCGGCATTGAGGAACACGTTAACGCGCGTGATGCCGTCGGTCCACACGGGCTTGACGGGCACGCCCAGGGCCTCGGCGCCCTTGACGATAAACTCGCCCGAGAAGCCGGCGAAGAAGCCCAGGATCGTGGTGTCGACACCGTAGTGGTCAAGCGTAAACGAGACGTTGAGGCCCTTACCGTTGGGTGTGTAGACGGCGTTGCGCGTGCGGGTGACGGCGTTGGCCGAAAGGCCGTCGCAGGCGATGTTGTAGTCAATGGCGGGATTTGCAGTGAGCGTGTAAATCATGAATGTTCCTTTCACGAAGCAACGTGCTAATGAAAGTATATTCCACACATCGACAAAAGGCTACAACAACTCGGTGAACGGTGTGGAAGCGATGAAGTACGGCGGGACACCTCTCCCCCGCGGCGGAACAAAAAGGCGCCCCAGCCGAAACCGGGGCGCCACATGCGCACGAATATGTCGCGTTTCGATTACTGACGATCGAGCTTGCGGACAGCAACGCGCTTGCTGTACTCATCGACGTGACCGAAGTCGCCGATGCCGACGGACTCGGCAACGTTGGCGCCGGTGGCCATAGCGAGCTTCATGGCCTCCTCGACGTTGTCGCGATCCCTGTACCACTTGTGCAGGAACGCAGCGAGGGTGCAGTCGCCGGCGCAGACGGAAGAGACAAGCTTGATGTTGAACTCACGCT
>CABUVC010000279.1 GCA_902494855.1 uncultured Collinsella sp. | reverse complement strand
TTATCCCGGTCATCATGGCAAATATCATCGACGTGGGCGTGCCTGCGGGCGACATCAACTACATGCTGTTGCAGGGTGCGTATATGCTGGTGTGCGCCGCATGTTCGCTGGCACTTGGCTTGGGCTATGCGCGCACGTCCGCCCGCGTTGCCTCGGGGCTGGGCGCTAACTTGCGCGAGGCGGAGTATCGCAAGATCCAGACGCTCGCTTTTGGCAATCTGGATAACTACGACGCCAGCTCGCTTGTCACTCGCATGACCACCGACATCACCGTGATTCAAAACGCCGTAGGTAACGGCTTCCGCCCCATGGTGCGCGGGCCGGTAAATCTGGTCATGGGCCTCGTCTACGCTTTTGCACTCTCGCGCGAGCTCGCGGCGGTCTTTGCCGTCATTCTGCCGATGCTCGCCATCGTGCTCGGTATCATTACCGTGCGCGTGAGCCCGCTCTACCGCCAACTCCAGACCTCGATGGACCACCTCAACGGCGTGGTGCAAGAGGACCTTACCGCCGTGCGCGCCGTGAAGGCTTACGTGCGCGCCGAGCACGAGTGCGACAAGTTCGACACCGTCAATACCGAGCTCGCCGGCACGGCGACCAAGACCTTCGGCACCGCCGTGCTCAACCTGCCGGTGTTCCAACTCTCGATGTACGTGGCTGCGCTCTCTATTCTGTGGATTGGCGGCCGCATGATCATCGAAGGTCGCTTGGGCGTGGGCTCGCTTACGGGCTTTATGAGCTACGTGCTACTGATCATGAACTCGCTCATGATGATCTCCAACGTGTTTTTGCTGCTCACGCGCGCTCTCACGAGTGTAGGCCGTATCGCAGAGGTGCTCGATGAGGAGCCCGTTATCGCCAACCCTGCGGGAGACCTCGCGACTGCGGCGCCAACGGACGGCAGTATCGAGTTTCGCGACGTTTCCTTTAGATACCGCGCGGATGCAGCCGAGGATGTGCTCGAGCATATCGACCTTCGCATCGAGAGCGGCTCGACGGTGGGCATCCTCGGCGGCACGGGCTCGGGTAAGAGCTCGCTTGTGCAGCTGATTGCGCGCCTGTACGACGCCACCGAGGGCACCGTGCTTGTGGGCGGACGCGACGTGTGCGACTACGACCTCGCGACCCTACGTGACGCCGTGGGCATTGTGCTGCAAAAGAATGTGCTGTTCACGGGCACCGTGCGCGAGAACCTGCAGTGGGGCAATCCGCAGGCGCCGGACGATGAGCTCCTCGCGGCTTGCCGCGTGGCGTGCGTGGACGAGTTCCTTGATCGCATCGGCGGGCTGGACGGCGAGTTGGGCCAAGGCGGCGCCGGTGTTTCGGGTGGCCAGAAGCAACGCCTGTGCATCGCGCGCACGCTGCTCAAGCATCCGCGCGTGCTCATTTTTGATGACTCCACCAGCGCGGTCGATATGGCGACCGACGCTAAGATTCGCGAGCACATCGCTCGGATTCCCGATACGACCGTGCTCATCATCGCCCAGCGCATTGCGAGCGTCATGGATGCCGATCGCGTTGTGGTGTTGGATGACGGTCGTGTCCACGGCGTGGGCACGCACGAAGGGCTGCTGGCGGGTGACAACATCTACCAGGAGATTTACGCCTCGCAGATGGAGTTCGCGGGTGATGTGAGCGACGACGGTGATGCCGACGACGCAAACGATCCGTTTTCCTCCGTCGCATACGGATCATCTCTGGAAGGGGGTGAGCGCCATGCCTAAGACTTCCGCTCAGGCTCGTCCGGCCAATTTGCGTCGAACGCTCCGCCGCTTGCTCTCCTACATGGGGCATGCCAAGTTCTCGCTGCTGGCGGTGGGCGTGCTTGCCTCCGTCGCGGCCATCGCGAGCCTCGCCGGCACCTATATGGTGCGCCCCATCGTCAACGGCCTGGCCGCGGGTGGGGAGGAGCTGCTTACCAAGCAGGTTCTCTTTACGGCCGTCATTTACGCCGCGGGCGTGCTCTCGGCCTTGGGTTACTCGCAGATTATGGTGCGCGCGGCCCAGCGCGTGGTGTCCGATATTCGCCGCGACTTGTTCGCGCACATCCAGACGCTGCCGCTCAGTTATTTTGACAGCACGCGCTCGGGCGACATCATGAGTTTTTTCACCAACGACGTCGACACCGTCTCCGAGGCGCTCA
>CABUVC010000278.1 GCA_902494855.1 uncultured Collinsella sp. | reverse complement strand
CGCCAAACCTACCAAAAAGGGACGGGTTTATTTTGGCACGTTTCGGTAGGTATCAGGAGGTGCCAGGAGCGGGGTGGCGGCGGGGTGCCGCTGCGAAAAGAAGTATCGGGTTTGGCGTGCCCGCTTCTGCCCGTCCCGCGCGTGGGCGATACTCGGCTTATCGAACCGCGATGCAAAGGAGATGCTCATCCCACGAGCACTACCGGGAAGGGCTTGCGATTCGAGTCCCCACCTTAGCATTTGAACCATTTGGCACTATAATTACCGTAGGCATGCGCACAACGTTGCGCTTAATCAAGAGGAGAAAACGTATGGGTCTGTTTGATATGTTCAAGAAGAAGGCTGAGCCCGCGGCTGCCGCTGCTCCGGCCTCCATCTCTGCTTCTGCCGGCGCCGACGTGCTGTGCTCGCCCGTCAAGGGCAAGGTCATCAAGATGGCCGACGTGCCCGATCCCGTCTTTGGTGGCGAGGTTCTGGGCAAGGGCTGCGCCGTGTGGCCCGAGGACGATCTGGTCTACGCTCCCTGCGACGGTAAGGTGACCGTCACCATGGGTCACGCCGTGGGTCTGCAGTCCGATAGCGGCATCGAGGTTCTGGTGCACGTTGGCGTCGATACCGTCAACATGAACGGCGACGGCTTCGAGGGCTTCGTCAAGGCCGACGACGTCGTCAAGGCTGGCCAGCCCATGCTCAAGATCGACCGCGCCAAGATCGCCGCTGCCGGCTACAAGGACTGCGTCGTCGTGGCTGTGTCCAACACCGCCGAGTTCGCCGACGTCGAGCTCGCCGTCGAGGCTGACTCTGCTGTCGCCGCCGGCGATGCCATCGTCAAGGTCGTCCGCAAGTAAACTGCGGCAACATAAGGATGTGCAAGGGTGGTCGGGTTATCCGGCCGCCCTTTTTTATTAAAGGCTTTAGCCTGTGCGGGGCGCGCAGCGCGCCGCATCAGAAACCACCCGCTATGCGGGTGGGGGCAACCGGCTTTACAAAGCCGCCCCCTCGCCGGACACTTGCGATTGTTCAGGCCGCAAGGAATCCGAGTCGAGAGGGCGGTGGTGGCGTATGGCCCAGAAGGCCTACAGCCTGTCGCACACGAAGTGTATGTGCAAGTACCACGTCGTGTTCACGCCGAAGTATAGGCGCAAAGTCATCTACAACCAAATAAGGTCCGACCTTGGGGAGATCTTCAGGAAGCTCTGCCAGTACAAGGGGATAGAGATCATCGAGGGGCACCTGATGCCCGACCACGTCCACATGCTGCTGGCGATACCGCCGAAGTACAGCGTGTCGAGCGTGATGGGCTACCTGAAGGGGAAGAGCTCGCTGATGGTATTCGACAGGCACGCGAACATGAAGTACAAGTTCGGCAACAGGAAGTTCTGGGCCGAGGGCCACTACGTTTCCACCGTCGGCCTGAACGAGGCGACGATCGCGAAGTACATCCGGGAGCAGGAGAAGGCCGACATCGCGCTCGACCGGCTGAGCGTCAAGGAGTACGAGGACCCCTTCGATAGGGGGCCGGGGCGCAAATAGCGCCGGTTTGACCGGCCCGTCACGGGTCAACCTGCAGTGCGGCCCGAACCCCGTGAGGGCCGGCGCCTTTAGACGCGTGCCGGAAACCCAAGGGTTATACCCTAAGAGCAAACCACCCCTTTTAGGGGTGGTTCTGATTACAATGCGGCGGAACGTTTTATTGCGCGTTGGGCGGACCGGTAAACCGTTCGGACGTTAAATCGAGCCGATTGCGCCTTTGCTTTGCCGGGGGTGTTCGTTATCGGCTAGTATGGCCTTATTGTTACGACGTGCACCGCGTCGGGAAGCGCGGTGCCGCTTGTTGGGAGGAATGTCATGAAGAAGAAGCTGCTGCTTGCGCCCCTGATGGCTGTTCTGGTCGCGTGCGTGGTTGTGCTTTCCGGCTGCGGAGGTCCTTCGGTTGAGGAGCTCATCACCGAGGATCTTACGACGCAGTTTGACGAGGTCAAGAACGGCGGCGACGACTTCCTCGCCGGCCTGGAAGAGGCCTCGGGCGACGAGTTCGAGCAACTGGGCATCGATCCCAAGGAGTACGCCAAGAGCTATCTCGAGGGTTTTGACTACAAGATCGGTGACGTGACGGTCGACGAGGACAAGGGCACCGCAACTGCCGAGG
>CABUVC010000277.1 GCA_902494855.1 uncultured Collinsella sp. | reverse complement strand
GTGACCAATTCCGCCCTCGATCTTTCGGATGAGATTATCGCCTGCCATGCATAAAGTCATAACATTCGGTATTCCCTCATATAACGCCGCCAAGGACATGGACCATTGCATCACCTCCATCTTGGAGGGGAGCAATTACGCCACCGATATCGAGATTATCGTGGTGGACGACGGCTCCAAGGACGAAACGGCCGCCAAGGCCGACGAGTGGGAGGCCCGTTATCCTGGAATCATCCGCGCGGTGCATCAGGAGAATGGCGGCCACGGCATCGCCGTCCTCTCGGGCCTGCGTGAGGCGCAGGGCACCTACTACAAGGTCGTTGACTCGGACGACTGGCTCGACGGTGCGGCGCTTTCGACCATGCTGTCGATTCTGCGTGGCTTTGAGGAGCGCGACCAGCGTGTCGACCTGTTTATCTCGAACTACGTGTACGAGAAGGTTTACGAGGGCACGCATACCGCTATTGGCTACAAGTTTGCCCTGCCGCGCAAAAAGATTTTCTCTTGGGACCAGATCGGACACTTCCGTCCCGATCAGAACCTGCTCATGCACAGCCTGTGCTATCGCACCGATGTACTGCGCGAGTCGAATCTGCCTATGCCGGCACACACGTTCTACGTGGATAATATCTACGCATATGTGCCGCTGCCGCGCTGCAAGACCATGTACTACGCCGACATCGACCTCTATCGCTACTTTATCGGTCGCGAGGGCCAGAGCGTCAATGAGGCCACGATGGTCAAGCGCCTGGGTCAGCAGTTCCGCGTAACGCGCATCATGATGGAATCGTTCCACCTGTACCAGGACGTTGAGTCCTCGCGTCTGCGTTCGTACATGATGGGCTACTTCACCATGATGATGGCGATTTGCTCGGTGCTCACCAAGCTTTCCGAGGAAGATTGTGCCGATGAGCGCCTGAAGACGCTGTGGAAGGACCTGAAGGAGTACGACGAGCGCATGTATCGTCGCGCTCGCTACGGCGTGGTCGGATTCTTCACCAACCTGCGTGGACGGGCCGGAGACAAAACCACACTCGGCCTATACCATCTTGCCTCAAAGATCTTCAAATTCAACTAGCTGCTGAGTAATCGCTGCTGATAGGTTGACTGGGCCCCTTGGCCTTTAGTTTGATACTGCGAACAGTCCTGCTCGCACGGAAAGCACATTTAGTGCTTTCCGGCTCGTGCGGAACTTGTATCAAACTAAAGGCCAAGGGGCCTCTGCTATAAGAATCGATTGTCAGGTTATTTGAATTTGAAGATCTTCGACGCGCGGTACACAGGGGCCTGGGCTGAAAAGAATCTGGTTGGTAGGTTGCCCGGTGGGGCTTGGTTATGTTTGTCGCGAGTTCCGCACGAGCCGAAGAGCACTTAATGTGCTCTTCGTGCGAGCCAGGACTGTAGGGCAGCAAACATAGCCAAGACCCACCGGGCAACCGGACGAGCTAGTTTACTTTGCGGCGCCGGGGATGCCGTGGGAGGTTTTGGCGGTTTTGGCTCCGTTTACGATGGCAGTTTCCAGGGCCCTTACTGCGAGCATGCCCAGCAGGTCTAGGGGAACGGCGGCGCTTGCCTGGGCGCCCAGTTTGCCGCTGGCGAGGGTGTAGATGGTGTCGCCGTCGTTGGTGGTGTGCGTGGGACGGATGGCGTGTGCGTAGGCGTCTGCGGCCATCTGGGAGACCTTGGTGGCTTGCGCCTTAGTGAGTTCCACGTTTGTGACGATGCAGCTGATGGTGGTGTTGGTGCGGTCGAGCGGCATCTGCATGGATCCGGCGGCGGCAAAGGCTGCGAGTTCCATGTCGACGATCTGGTCGCTATCGGCCGCGGCGCGCATACCGGCGACCCACTCGCCGGTGAAGGGGTCGACAACGTTGCCGCAGGCGTTGACCGAGACCACGGCGCCCACCTTGATGGGGCCGAGCGCCACGGCGGCAGCGCCAAGGCCGGCTTTCATGCAGGTGGTGGGCCCCATGAGCTTTCCGACGGTGGCGCCTGTGCCGGCACCTACATTGCCCTGCTCGAGCGTGGTGGGGGTGTTGTCGAGTGCTTCGCGCACGGCGGCGATGCCGGCCTCAATGTCGGGGCGAACGGTGGGGTTACCAAAGGCGAGGTCGAAGATACAGCTCGAGCATACGATAGGCACCTGCGTGGGGCCGACGG
>CABUVC010000276.1 GCA_902494855.1 uncultured Collinsella sp. | reverse complement strand
ATGTCGATGACGCCCTCGAGCGCATCGAGCCCCTCGAGCGTGCAGGGGGCATCGGGACAGTGGGGGAACATGCCGGCGGGCGTGCAGTTGACGAGCAGTGCGGCGTCGGACTGCTGCGCGATGTTGTCGTAGTTGACTTCGCTCGTGCGGCCGACCGGCACGACGATGGCGCCCAGGTCGCCGAGCACCATGCTGGCAGTGGTGCCGGCGCCACCGGTGGCACCGAGCACGAGGGCCTTCTTGCCGGCGACCTCAACGCCCAGCTCCTCGACTAGGCACTGAAAACCAAAGTAGTCGGTGTTGTCGCCGCGCAGGCGGCCGTCGGGCAGGCGCGTGATGGTGTTGACGTTTCCCATACGCTCGGCGAGTGGACTCAGCTCGTCCAGGTATTCCATGACGGCGCGCTTGTAGGGGATGGTCACGTTGGTGCCCTCCCATTCGTCACCCGTCATAAAAGCCTGGAGGTCCTCGGGCTCGCGCTCAAAACGCACATACTCGAGCCCCGCGAGCTCCTTGTAGATGGTCGGGGTGTAGCTGTGGCCCAGCACGCGGCCCAGCACGCCGTAGGGGCGGGTTGCGGCGACATCGTTCATCTAGAGCACCTCCGTGTAACTGCCAAAGTAGGTGAAGCTCTCGCACACGTCGTCGATGGAATCGAGCAGGTCGTCGAGGGCCTTGCTACCAAAGGGGCAGTCCAGGTCAAAGTAGAACATAAACTCAAAGTCATGCCCGGGGATGGGACGGCTCTCGAGCTTGATGAGGTTGATATTGAGCGCGTAGAAACGCTCGAGTACGCGATAGAGCGCGCCCGGCTCGTTGGCCGTGGTAATCATGAGCGAGGTGCGGTTGGCGCCGGGGTAGACGCGTGGCTCGCGGCTGATGACGACAAAGCGCGTGTAGTTGTTGTCCGAGTCCTGGATGTTGGGCTCCAGTACCTCCAGGCCGTAGAGTGCGGCGCAGCTGCGCGATGCGATGGCGGCAACATCGGTGCGCTCGGAGCTGGCGACCATCTCGGCCGACATGGCGGTGTTGGGGTACTTGGTGGCGTGCAGGCCGTGCGCCTCGATAAAGCCAGCGCACTGCGCGATGGCCTGACCGTGGCTGTAGACCTCGCGTATGCCCGCGAGCTTGGCGCCGGGCTTGACGAGCAAGTTGTGGTCGATCTTGAGGCGCAGCGAGCGCACGATGTGGAAGTCGAACTGGGCGAGCAGGTCGTAGACGGCGTTGACTGAGCCGGCGGTGGAGTTCTCGATGGGCAGCACGCCAAACTCGCAGAAGCCGTCGCGCACGGCGCGCATAACGCCCTCGAAGGTCTCGAAAAACGCGATGTCGGGCACGTCGAAGAGTTTGCACGCGGCGATTTGACTGTAAGCGCCCTCGACGCCCTGGCAGGCGACGGTGGCCGTTTGAGGGAAGGGCGTGTCGGAGGCTGCAGCCGTGGCATGGGCCTTTTGCGACACCGTGATGCCCTTGAGCTCGTTGATGTAGCGCTGCTGCTCGGCCTTGCTCATGCTCATGAGGAGACGGAACAGGGTGATGGTCTGCGCCTCGTAGCGCTCGGGGGCGCGGCTGGCGAGGTTGTTGAGCTTGGAGCGCTCACGGGCGGGGTCGAAGACGGCCTTGCCCATCTCGATTTTTGACTTGGCGACCTCGGTGGCAATGTCCATGCGCTCGACAAAGCTGTTGAGGAGCGTGGTGTCGATGCCATCGATGGCCTGGCGGATGTCAGCAAGGTCCATGGAGACCCCTTTCACGTGTCGGGGGATGTTGAGGGGTGGGTAGTTAGCGCTGGGCGGCGTCTTCGAGGAGGGCGTCCCAGATGGCAAGGGCGGCGGCTGCCTCGGCTACGGGGACAGCTCGGGGGACGATGCAGGGATCGTGGCGGCCGTGGACCGAGAGCTCGGCATTTTCCATAGCGTCCATGTCCACCGTCTGCTGCTCGCGGCCAATGGAGGGCGTCGGCTTTACGGCCATGCGCCACATGACGGGCGCGCCGGTCGAAATACCGCCCAGGATGCCGCCGGCGTTGTTGGACTCGACCTCGATCTCGCCGGTCTCGGCATCGATGCGATACGGATCATTGTTCTCGCTGCCGCGCATGGCGGCCACGGCAAAGCCCATGCCAAACTCCACGCCCTTTACGGCGGGAATGCCAAACGCGAT
>CABUVC010000275.1 GCA_902494855.1 uncultured Collinsella sp. | reverse complement strand
TGGCAAATATGAGTACTGTTACCATTTTAGTAGCAGGCAAAACCACCCAAAATGGCGCTCATGCGGTAGCGCACGACCCTTCCAGTTGACCAGAATGGCCGGCTTAGGACTTGGAGACCCGCTTTTAATAAACAGATTCTTAACTATGTTCATTATTTTCTTGGTCGTAAATGCTATCGGCAAGGCAACAGTACTCATATTTGCCACTTTTTGTCCACGACCTCTTGGAGTCGGCTCGAAAAGAGTGATTTTGGGTTGTTTGCTGCGGGTGTGGGCTTGGAAACAACGTTCGGGGTGGCGAGGCGCCCAGAATTCGGTCGCAAGGAGGGCGTTCCTCGGCTGTGTCGGGAGTGTCCCTGGGTGCCGGCATATAAGGAACGTCCCTAACTGCCGGAGGGGGTGCCTGCCGTGGCAGGCACCCCCTCCGGATGTGGGAAGTTTGCGCTGCAGGTTACTTGTCGGTGCCCAGCTTGTGCGGCTTGAGAGCGAGCGCATTGACGAGTGCGTCGGTGGCAGACTTGACGGCCGCCGGCTGCGGATCGTTGACGTGATCCTCGGGATGCACGGGCAGGTCCTTCTTGACTGCATCGTGGATCAAGTTGAGGTACTCAATCACGCCAGTGGTCGACAGGTGCGTGCCATCGCCATCGAACAGGTCGTTGCGATTGGCACTGTATCCGTACCAGTCGATAACGCGCACGTTCTTGTAGCGCGTAGCGGCGTTGGCGATGGCCTGGTTGGTAGAGCCAACCCACGGCTGCGGGCTGCGCGTGTTCACAAACACCACAATACGCTTATCTCCTGCATCGGTCATGATGGCGTCGATCTGGTCGTCGGTTACCAAGCCGTTGGTGCCCAGTGCAAAGACCACGATCTTGCCGGCAAGGTTCTGTTGGAGATAGCCCTCAAATGTCGCGCGGCCCGCATCAAACTGGCGGCCCTTTTCGGCATCGATATGGCTGTGCGGGAACACGCCGTCAAAGGAATCAACGGCGCGCAGCGACACGGAGTCACCGATCATCAACAGGTCGTAGGAGCCGTCGGGGAAGCCGTCGTTGTCCTTGTCGGTGTCGTCGGCCGCCTGCTGGTCGGTGGGTGCGGCGTTCTTGGCTTCCTTGTTCAGAACTTCGGCGCCCTCGCCGCTCAGCGCAGACGTCTCGGGCACAAAGATCAGGCCGCCCAGTGCAACGACCAACACGACAGCGCAGGCTGCGCAGGCAGGGACGTGCGCGCGCACCCAGTTGGCGGGCGTGGCGGTGCCGTCGCGGAACTCGGATACGGTGCGCCCAAAGGCGCCCTTTCTAAACGGCGTCTCGATAAAGCGATATGAGCATTCGGCCACGGCGACCACCAACAGCACCTGCAAAATGTACTGCCACCACGGCGTATCGTTGATGTTGGCGACCGGGTTCATGAGCAACAGTAGCGGATAGTGCCACAGGTAGATGCTGTACGAGCGCTTGCCAACCCACACGAGCGGCTCGGCGGACAGCGCGCGGGCAACCATTCCCTGGGGCTGCACGCAGGCCGCGATGACCATGAGCGTGAGGATGGAGCATAGCAGCGTGCCGCCGCGATACTGGAACGCGGTGTAGCCGTTGGTGAGCGCGACCATGGCGGCAAGGCCAACCAGACCCACGACGCCCAATACATCGATGGATGCGGGCGAGGACCAAAAGCGCACGAGGGCGCTCGGCTGTGCCGGGACGGTCTCGGCTGCGTTGTCGGCCTTCTCGCTAGGCTTGCCCTCGGCGTTCTTGCCGTGCTTGGCGGCGCCAGCCAGGCGATTGAGCCCCAAACGATGAGCGAGACGCACCGGCGCCAGGTCGCGATCGGGGATAAAGGCCATCCAGGCACCCAGCAGTAGCGAGAACACGCGGGTGTCGGTGCCGTAGTACACGCGGCTGGGGTCGGCGGCAGGGTTGTAAAGCACCATCATGGCGAGGGCAGATACCGCGGCAAGGCCCAGAACCAAGCGGCGCGTGTTGGGCTTGCTCACATGCATGGATACCATGGCAAACAGCAGTGGCGGCCAAATCAGGTAGAACTGTTCCTCGATGGCGAGCGACCAAAAGTGCGTAAGCGGCGAGGGATCGCCCAGGGCGTTGAAGTACGAGACGTCCTGCATAATCTGCCACCAGTTGTTAAAGAACAGCAGCGACGG
>CABUVC010000274.1 GCA_902494855.1 uncultured Collinsella sp. | reverse complement strand
AGTTTGTCGCGAGTTCCGCACGCAAAGGAAAGCACTTAATGTGCTTTCCGTCTTGCGCAGGACTGTAGAGCAGCAAACTTAACCCGCGCCCGCCGGCCCCGGAGACCCTCCCGGAGGGACCGAAAAATTTTTTCAAAAAAGTTGTTGCGCGCCGGACAGACTTCTGTGTATACTAATCCCCGCAGCGCACGCGAGCGGAAACAAACGCGAACGTCTGCCTGGGGAGTTAGCTCAGTTTGGTTAGAGCGCCGGCCTGTCACGTCGGAGGTCGCGGGTTCGAGCCCCGTACTTCCCGCCAACGCAATTAAAGCCACGTCTTCGGACGTGGCTTTTTGCGTTTGATACACTTTGTTTCGATAGAACGATCGCCCTGAGGCATCTTTGCCCAGAATCTCCGCGCCTTCGGGAACGCAAGTAAAATCCAATAAGCATATCTGTCTAAACAGCAGCTTTGTTGCGCAACACCTGTTCAACGAGACAGGGGGTTAGGTTATACTAAATTGCACTGTGCGCCGCATCTGATGCATTTCGCTCCAAGCGCGGCACTCAGTGGATATCCGATTTACCATTTGGATGTCCTGGCGGTCATTTAGCGTCTCGACACAAGCTCGGCCCCGGAGCTCGTTCGAGCTGTTCGTATTCCTTGAAAGGGGAAAAATGGACATATCGAGGAAGACTGATTACGCCCTTCGTATGCTGGCGATGCTTGCCGAGGATCCGGAGTGTTTGCTTTCTGTTCGCACCGCTGCCGAAGAGGTCAATGTCCCGTATTCGTTTGCCCGCTCGATTCAGCACGGTTTGGTCCAGGCCGGTATTGTGGAGAGCCTGCGTGGCGTCCACGGTGGCATGCGTCTCAAGGTCAGTCCGGACGACGTTACCATTCGTCAGGTCGTCGAGGCCGTTCAGGGCCCTATGGTTATGAATGATTGCACCGCACCCGATGGCGACTGTGCGCGCATGGGCACGTGCTGCTATCATCCCCTGTGGGCCGGAGCTCAGGCGTTGATGCGCGACTACCTCGATTCCGTTTCGCTCGGCGACATCGTCGCTCACCGCCAGTTCCCGGCCGTCGATCCCAAGTTCGCCGACCGCGAAGCGTTTCCCGAGTACGCCACCTGTGCGTATACATGCCGGGAGGAATAGCGCCGCATAAGGAGCATAGATATGATTCAGGACCCCTTTCGTTCGATGATTCGTTCGGAAGGGGTCCTGCGTTATCGCGACCTTCCGTGGCGCCGCACGCGTGACCCGTACATCATTTGGCTTTCCGAGGTTATGCTGCAGCAAACGCAGGTGCCGCGTGTGGAGACGCGTATGCCCGCGTGGCTCGACCGCTTTCCGACCGTACAGGCGCTCGCTCAGGCCGCTCCTTCTGACGTTTTGGATGCCTGGCAGGGGATGGGCTACAATCGTCGCGCCCTGGCGCTTCACAGGGCTGCACAGTGCGTTGTGACGGACTGGGGCGGGGAGTTTCCACGTGAGACGCGCGACCTGGTCGCCCTGCCCGGTATTGGCCCGGCGACGGCGCAGGGCATCCGGTCGTTTGCGTTCGATCTACCGGGCGTGTATCTGGAGACCAACGTGCGCACGGTCTTTCTGCATCATTTCTTTCCCGATGTACCGGCCGTTCCCGATCGCGAGCTGGTGCCGCTGATTCAGGCCGCCTGTCCGGCGGCCCCTGGTGCGGCGGTGGATGAGATTGCGCCCTTTGCCGTGCCGCTCGATGATGCCGACACGCCGCGCGCGTGGTATTACGCGCTGCTGGATTATGGCGCGTATCTTAAGAAGACGCTGCCCAATCCGTCCAGGCGCTCGGCGAGCTACAGCCGTCAGTCCAAGTTTGAGGGCTCGCGCCGTCAAAAGCGCGCCCATATTGTGCGCATGCTGCTGGCTGCGCGCGATGGGCGGCCGGCGGGCATCACGCTCGCCGAGGCCGTGGCGGGTGTCAACGAAATGGAGACGGCGGCAGGTCGCGAGCCGGTCGATCACGATCTTGTCGCAGACATTTTGGCCGACTTGGAGCGCGAGGGCTTTTGCCGCTCCGAGGGTGACCGATGGCTAAGCGTGTAGCCAACCCGAATCTGAAGAAGAGGATTGTAAGGTTTAAATTCTCGGCTTGAGGGCATCCTAAAGACAAGGCCGCTCGAAGCCTACGGGCGGCATGTTGAAAGGAAGTACACCT
>CABUVC010000273.1 GCA_902494855.1 uncultured Collinsella sp. | reverse complement strand
TGCCTGCGTTTGCTTCATAGAGCTACCCCCTACTCGGTACGGGCAACCTGGTCGATGCGGTAACCCTCGATCTGGTCGCCGGGCTTGATGTCCTGGAAGTTCTCCAGGCCAATGCCGCCCTCGGAACCGCTCTTGAGGCTCTTGGCCTCGTCCTTGTAGTGGCGCATCGAGGCGATCTTGCCGTTGAAGACCACGATGCCGTCGCGCACCAGACGCACGGAATCGGTCGCGGCGATCTCGCCCTCTTCGACGCGGACACCGGCGGCGATACCGACTTTGGGCACCTTGAAGGTGTCCAGGACGGTCGCGGTACCCGTGGAGACCTCGACCTCGGTGGGCTTAAGCATGCCGATACGGGCAGCGTCAAGTTCCTCGAGGCACTTGTAGATAACGTCGTAGCAACGGATCTCGACGCCCTCGCGCTCGGCAGCGGAGCGGGCCTTACCGTCGGGACGGACGCCAAAGCCGATGATGATGGCGTTGGAGGCGTCGGCCAGGACGACGTCGGTCTCGTTGATGGCACCAACGGCGGAGTGGATCGTGTTGACACGAACCTCGGACTGATCCATCTTGTCGAGCGAATCCTGAAGGGCCTCGATGGAACCCTGGACGTCGGCCTTGATGATCAGGTTGAGCTCCTTGACCTCGGCGTCGGCAATGGTCTCGAAGAGGTTCTCGAGCGTGACGTGCTTGACGCGGCTCTGCTCCTCGATACGGGCCTTCAGCGAACGCTCGTCGGCCAGCGCACGTGCCTCGCGCTCGTCCTCGAACACGCGGAACTCGTCACCGGCGTTGGGCACGGACTGCAGGCCCAGAATCTCGACGGCGTCGGAGGGACCGGCCTCGGTGACGGCGCGGCCCTTGGGGTCGAGCATGGCGCGGACGCGGCCGTAGGTAAGGCCGGCGACCAGCGTATCGCCCACGTGCAGGGTACCGCGGGTCACGAGCACGGTAGCGACCGAGCCGCGGCCCTTGTCGAGCTTGGCCTCGAGGACGTTGCCGGAGGCAAAGGTGTCCGGGTTGGCCTTGAGCTCGAGCACGTCGGCCTGGAGCAGCACGGTCTCCAGAAGTTCGTCGATACCGATCTTCTGCTTAGCCGAGATGTTGACGAACATGTTCTGTCCGCCCCACTCCTCGGGGATGACTCCGTACTCGGTGAGCTCCTGACGCACACGGTCGGGGTTGGCGCCCGGCTTATCGATCTTGTTGACGGCGACGACGATGGGTACGCCGGCGGCCTTGGCGTGGTTGATCGACTCGACGGTCTGGGGCATGACGCCGTCGTCGGCAGCCACGATCAGAATGACGATGTCGGTCACCTTGGCGCCACGGGCACGCATAGCCGTAAAGGTGGCGTGGCCCGGGGTATCGATGAAGGTGATCTTGCGATCGTTGATCATGACCTGCGAAGCGCCGATGGCCTGCGTAATGCCGCCCGCCTCGCCGGCAGCAACGCCGGTGTGACGGATGGCGTCGAGGAGGCTCGTCTTGCCGTGGTCGACGTGGCCCATGACGGTGACGACCGGGGCACGCGGCTTAAGGTCGGCGGGATCGTCGTAGAACGAGAAGGTGTTCTCCTCCTCGGGGGTGATGATCTTGATCTGACGGCCCAGGTCGTCGGCAACGAGCTCGACGAGGTCGTCGGACATGGACTGCGTCATGGTGAGCGGCGTGCCCAGCAGGAACAGGCGCTTGATGATGTCGTTGGCCGGAACGTCGAGCGCCTCGGCAAGCTCCTGGACGGTAACGCCCTGGGAGACCTTGATGGCGTCGAGGTCCTCGGGGTTCACGCCCTGGGCCAGCGCCTCCTCTATCTTGCGCTCCTCCTGAGCCTTGGCAGCCTCGCGCTCGCGCTTCTCCTTGCGCTTCTTGCGGCGACCGGTGGACTCGCGAGAGGCCTCCTCGACGGCAGCACGAGCCTCCTCGAGCACCTTCTCGCGGCTGTACTCCTCGGCCTCGCGAGCCATGCGGCTGTAGTGGTCCTCTTCGTTGTTGTGACCGCCCTTGCGTTTCTTGCCCTTGCCCTGCTTGTCGGGGTTGGGGAAGTCCATGCCGGCAGCGACGTTGTTGCTGGCGTTGGTGCGATGGCTGTGCGGACGGCTCTCGGAGGCGTTGCGCTCGGAGTTGTTGTCGGAGGCGTTGCGATCGTTACGACGGCCACCGCGGCGGTCGTTGTTGCCGCCACG
>CABUVC010000272.1 GCA_902494855.1 uncultured Collinsella sp. | reverse complement strand
TGCGCTGCCGGCGGCGCAGCATTTGCGGTGTCTGCGGCGCTGAGCTGCTGTTTTGGCGTGGTGCCGACAAAGATGCAGGCGGCAGAAGACGCAGCTGATTCGCTCGAAACAGTGGCGAGCGCTGCTGAAGCAAGCGCATAAATCTGTGCGACAAAAGGACGATTCCTTTGCCATATTCCAAGGCTGCGGCCCGTGTGGGCTGCGGCCTTTTTGTATCTGGAGGACAAAGTGGCTACACTACAATCCGTTTGAGCAATAGATATATAGGTAGTACCGTGGGGACTGATGAGGATGGTCGAGTGGATTGTTCGTCGTGCGCAGGGCGACCGTGCGCGCGTGGGAACGTTGACGGGCATAGTGTGTATTCTCGCCAATGTGGCACTATGCGCTGCAAAGGGCGTAATTGGCGTGCTGTCGGGATCGGTTTCGATTGTGGCGGACGCCATGAACAACCTGTCCGATGCCAGCTCGAACATCGTGAGCGTGCTTGGCTTTAAGCTGGCGGGCAAGCCGGCCGACCCCGAGCATCCTTACGGACATGGCCGCTACGAGTATCTCTCGGGTCTGGTCGTGGCGGCGCTCGTGCTGCTGATTGGCGTTGAGCTGGTGAAGTCCTCGGTTGAGCGCATCATCCACCCCGAACCTGTCGAGTTCTCGCTTGCCCTGGTGGCAGTCTTGGTGCTTTCGATGATTGTTAAGCTCTGGATGGCGGCCCTCAACCAAAAGCTCGGCGATCGCATTGAGTCCGAGACGCTGCATGCGACCGCTCAGGACTCAAAGAACGATGTCCTAGCTACGGGCGCCGTGCTGGCGTGCGCGATTGTTTCCCAGGTGACGCATGTCAATCTTGACGCATGGGTCGGCCTTGCCGTTGGCGCCTATATTGGCTGGAGCGGTTTTGAACTCATCCAGGATACGGTGAGCCCGCTTTTGGGCCAGGCACCCGATCCTAAGCTGATCAAGCACATTCGAGACAAGATCATGAGCTACCCCGGCGTTTTGGGTGTTCACGATTTGATGGTTCACGACTACGGCCCAGGCAGGAAGTTCGCAAGTGCCCACGCCGAGATGGCAGCCGAGGCCAGCCCGCTGGAATGTCACGACACACTCGATAACATCGAGCAGTCGTTTAGGGACGAAGACGGCATGATTGTCACGCTTCACTACGATCCCATCGTGACCGATGACCCCAAGGTGGCGAGCATGCGCTTGCGCATTCACGCCATGGCCCAGGAGATCGATAGCCGCCTCTCGATTCATGACCTGCGCTGTGTGCCGGGCCCCACGCACACCAACGTGATCTTTGACTGCGTGCGTCCCTCGGATCTGCAGATGAGTGCCGAAGAATTTAAGCGTGCGCTGGCACAACGGGTTGAATCGGAATATCCCAAGTCGGTCGCCAAGATCACGATTGACGAGGACTACGTAGGCCATACCCACGAGTAGGGCTGTGCCGAAAAAGCAAGTTATGCAGAAGGGGAGAGCATGAAGCGCCTATACCTACTCCGCCACGGTCAGACGGAGTTCAACGTCAAAAAGCTGGTCCAGGGCCGCTGCGATTCACCGTTGACCGACCTGGGCCGCAAACAAGCGGGAATGGCAGCCGCATGGCTCAAGGCCCACGACGTCGTCCCCGATAAAGTGGTCTCTTCGCCCTTAGGCCGAGCCATGGACACAGCTCAGCTCGTCGCAACCGAACTCCTCGGCCCGGACGCTGCCGTCGAGCCCTGCGAAGGCATCATCGAACGCAGCTACGGCACCTTCGAAGAAGGCCCCCACGACGCGCTACCCACCGACGTCTGGGATCCAGGTGAGGAGTTGGTTCCCTTTGGAGGAGAAGGAAGTCATGCCCTGCAGGAGCGCATGGTAGCCACCCTCACCAATCTCATGGGCGCTGAGGGCATCGAAACCCTCCTAGCAGTAAGCCACGGCAGCGCCAGCCGCCAATTCATCAAGGCTGCAGCCCCAGAGGGCTTCGAGCTCCCAACAAAACTCCCCAACTGCGCCATCATGATCTTCGATTTTGATGAGGCAAAGTCGGGAGAAGAAGGCGACGCGCCCCAATCCAAGTTCATCTTGCAGCAAATCATCGATCCTCAACAAAGTAATTAGCTGAGCGAGCAGAGTTAAGCAGACATCAACGTGTCGTCTCCCGAGCACGGCGGAGGGCCGGAGAAATATATTAAGGTC
>CABUVC010000271.1 GCA_902494855.1 uncultured Collinsella sp. | reverse complement strand
GCTGGGGGAGCTCAAGCGTACGTACATTCTGCACCTGCCGCAGGGTCGCGATCGTGCCTATGAGCGTGAGGGCTGGTACGAGGAGTGCCGCCTGCTCAAGGAGGAGCTCGAGGGTTTCTACGGCATCACGATCACCGACGACGACCTGCGCGCCGCCGTGCGTCGTCGCAACCGCCTGCGTGCCGCCCAGCTCGAGATGTTTGCGCTCCAGGCCAACCAGCCGGCGGCCATGAGCGGCGTCGACCTGATGAGCACTATGTTTGCCGGTACGTTCAGCTTTGATATCGAGGCCTATACGCAGCAGCTTGAGCAAAAGGTCGCCAAGCTGCGTGAGACCTACGAGGCTGGAGAGCGCCCGGTCGCGGCGGATGCCAGACGCATTCTGATCACCGGCTGCCCAGTGGGTGGCGTAATCAACAAGATCGGTCGCACCATCGAGTCCAACGGCGGTGTGGTCGTGTGCATGGACGACTGCTCGGGCGAGCGCACGGCGGCCATGATGATCGACCCGGAGGCTCCCGACATCCTGCGCGCCATCGCCGACCGCTACCTGGATATCAACTGCTCGGTCATGACGCCCAACGACGGTCGTATGGACAACACCCTGGCCATGTGCGAGAAATACCACGTCGACGGTGTGGTGGAGAATGTGCTCCAGGCGTGCCACACCTTTAACGTGGAGAGTGCGCGCATGCAGGAGGCTGTCGAGGGTGCGGGTATTCCGTACATGAAGATCGAGACCGATTACAGCAACGGCGACATGGGCCAGATCGAGACCCGCATCGCCGCCTTCATCGAAACCCTCTAGCTTCCTCAGGCGCTGGATTTTGCTCCTCAAACCGTCGCTTGCGTACCCAAAGTACGCTGCGCTCCTCTTTCGGGGCAATCTCCGGCACCTGAGAAACCTAGAGCTAAGGCGCCTGAACGCGCCGCTACCTTTGATGTTTAGATTGGAAGAGAGCCATGATAGGGATCGGGATCGATATCGGGTCTACGGCGGCTAAGGCTGCTGTGGTCGACGGGGAGGGTTCGGTGGCGTGGACGTGCGTGCAGCCAACCGGGTTCTCCTCGGTCGATGCTTCCGAGCGGCTGCGCGAGGCACTGGCAGCGGCCGGCTATGACGTGACGGCCGAAGATGCTCGCGTGGTCGCGACTGGCTACGGCCGTGTTGCCGTGCCCTATGCGCACAAGGTCGTGACCGAGATCACCTGCCACGGCACCGGTGCCGTGCGTCTGTTTGGTGACCATGGCACCGTGATCGATGTGGGTGGTCAGGACACCAAGGTCATCCAGCTTAAAGGCTGCCGCGTGGCCAAATTTGCCATGAACGACAAGTGCGCCGCCGGCACGGGGCGCTTTTTGGAGATCATGGCCGACCGCCTGGGCATTACCCAGCAGCAGATGGCAGACCTCGCCCGCACCGGCGAGCCTACCAAGATTTCCAGCATGTGCACGGTGTTTGCCGAAAGCGAGGTCATCAGCCTGATCGGTCGCGGCGAGCCGCGCGAGAACATTGCGCGTGGCGTGATCGACAGCGTGGTCTCGCGCGTGGCGACCATGGCCGGGCAGGCCGCGGGCGCTCCATACTACCTGACCGGTGGCCTGTGCGAGAATGCCTTCGTGGTGGAGCGGTTGGGCGAGCTGCTGGGGTCGCCGGTGACCACCTCGCCCCAGGCCCGCTTTGCCGGTGCCATCGGCGCGGCGATTCGCGCCGCCGCCTTGGCCTAGGGGTGTACCGCGACATGCGCATCCTCAATATCTCGGCACAAAAACCAGATAGTACTGGCAGCGGCACCTACCTAGCCGCGCTCATGCGCGAGCAGATCGAGACGGGGCATCGCGCCGCCGTGCTTTGCGGCGCGGCTCCGGGTGATACCCAAGGCGAGCTGGACCGACGTGCTGCCGTGTTTGCCGTACCGTTCGAGTCGCCCGAGCTGCCGTTTCCCATCTGCGGTATGTCCGATGTCATGCCCTATCCCTCTACACGCTATCGTGATCTGACGCCTTCGATGCTCAAGGCATTTGAGCGGGCATTTGCTGCTGCAATCGATCGGGCGGTGGCTGAGTTTCGGCCCGATCTGGTGCTCTGCCATCACCTGTATCTGGCGTGCAGCGTCGCCGTGCGCTGCGTGCGCGAGATTGCCGAGGCGAGAGGATGCGCGTGCCCAAGCGTGCGCGGCATTTGCCACAG
>CABUVC010000270.1 GCA_902494855.1 uncultured Collinsella sp. | reverse complement strand
CTGCTCGGGGGTGTAGCCTGTGGTGCCTGAGACCAACGCCGCGCCCGTGCGCTCGACATAGGCGACGACAGCGTCGAAGGTCGCGACGTTCGAGAAGTCGATAATCACATCGGCAGCCGGTGCGTTCTCGAGCTCGCTCAAATCGAAGCCAATCTGGGCCACGATATCAAAAACGGGCTGCCCGGCGGCATCGACAACGCCCTCGGCGGTGGTGCGGATGAGCGAGCCCATGCGGCCCGTTCCCATAATGACGGTCTTAATCAAGCAGACCAGCTCCCTTCAGAGCAGCGGTAAGTGCGGATCGCGTGTCGTCTGCCATGGGGCACAGCGGCATACGGTAGTTTGCCTCGATCATGCCCATCTGGGCGAGCGCTTCCTTAACGGGGATGGGGTTGACCTCGCTAAAGAGGGCATTGATGAGCGGCTGACCGGCAATCTGGATATCGCGGGCGCGCTCCACGTCGCCGTCCAAATAGGCGTGGCACATGTCGTGCACGAGCTGCGGCTGGACATCGGCCCACACGCTGATGGTGCCCGAGGCGCCCAGGCTCATGAGCGGCACGGTAAGCGCGTCCTCGCCCGAGTACATGCGGAAGTCGTCTGACAGCAGGTGAGCGATCTTGGCCGCGTAGGCGACGTCGCCCGAGGCTTCCTTAATACCCATGATGTTGGGATGTGCGGCCAGGCGCTCTACGTTGTGCTCGCTGATACCGCAGCCGCAACGACCGGGGATGTTGTACAGGATGCAGGGAATGTCCACGGCATCGGCTACGGTCTTAAAGTGCTGATAGATACCCTCTTCGTTAGACTTGTTGTAGTAGGGGGTAATGAGCAGCAGGCCGTCGGCTCCCAAGCCCTGGTAAGTAAGCGACTTGGTGAGCATGGTCTGCGTGGAGTTGGAGCCCGAGCCGGCGATGACGGGGACGCGTCCTGCAACTTGCTTGACCACCGCGGCGACAACGGAGTTGTCCTCGTCGTCGGTCATCGTGGCGCTCTCGCCGGTGGTGCCTAGGGTGAGGATGGCGTCGGTGCCGTTTTGCAGGTGGAAATCGATAAGGCGCCCAAGCGCGTCAAAGTCGACACTGCCGTCCTTTTTAAACGGCGTAACTAGGGCGACGGTTGAGCCCTCGAGATTGCGGATGTCCATGTTCTTCCCCTTCGCCTCTGCGATCTGGATGCGTTTGTTCCATTGAGCTGCGACTGCCAAGCGCTCGTCTTTGGCGCGACGGCGTGCACTTTCGGCGCGCGACTTGGCCAGCAGCTCTCGGCCGCACGGCAGCACGTCGAGCGTGGCAAAGTAATCGCCCGGGCGCTCGGCGCGGCGGATGAGGTCGGCCGAGCCATCGGGGCGCAACAGGACCTCGGCGGAGCGCAGGCGTCCATTGTAGTTGTAGCCCATGGAGTAGCCATGCGCGCCGGTATCGTGGATCACAAGCAGGTCGCCCATGTCGATATGCGGCAGCTCGCGGTCGATGGCGAACTTGTCGTTGTTCTCGCACAGATTGCCCGTGATGTCGTAGGTGTCCGTGACGGGCGCTGTGGTCTTGTCGTCGCCACCCGGCTGGCCCATCACCGTAATGTGGTGGTAAGCGCCATACATGGCAGGACGAATCAGATCGACGGCGCTTGCGTCCACGCCGATATAGTCCTTGTAGATCTGCTTTTCGTGGATGGCCTTGGTCACCAGGCAGCCGTAGGGGCCCATCATAAAGCGACCCATCTCGGTGCAAATCGCCACATCGCCCATGCCGGCGGGAACCAGGATCTCGTCGTAGGCCGCGTGTACGCCCTCGCCGATGGCGTGGATGTCGTTGGCCTGCTGCTCGGGCAGGTAGGGGATGCCGACGCCGCCGGACAGATTGATGAAGGCGACGTGTGCGCCGGTCTCGCGCTCCAGGCGTACGGCAAGCTCAAAGAGGATGCGCGCGAGCTTGGGGTAGTAGTCGTTGGTGACAGTGTTGCTGGCAAGGAATGCGTGGATGCCAAAGTCCTCGGCGCCCTTGGCCTTGAGCATGCGGAAGGCCTCGAAGAGCTGCTCGGTGGTCATGCCATATTTGGAGTCGCCCGGGTTGTCCATGATGCCGTTGGAGAGCTGGAACAGACCGCCTGGATTAAAGCGGCAGCTGACCGTCTTGGGGATGGGCCCCGCAACGCGCTCAAAGAACTCGATGTGGCTGATGTCGTCAAAGTTGACGATG
>CABUVC010000269.1 GCA_902494855.1 uncultured Collinsella sp. | reverse complement strand
TAGTCAAGGGAAAACCCGACTAATCCACTCGACTTTTCAAATTCTGGGACAAAATAACCTGTTGTGTTTGTCCCACTTACTTAAGAAATGGGACAAACAAACCTGGTTATGTTGTCCCAGATGCAATGGGAGGGTAGGTATGCTCATTTCTTCTAAGGGCCGCTATGCCCTCCGACTGATGATCTATATCGCAGCGCTTGGTGACGCCGAGGGCAAGATCGCCCTGCGCGAGGTCGCCGACCGCGAGCGTATCTCGCAAAAGTATCTGGAACAGCTGGTCCGTCCGCTCATGAAGGCGGGCCTCCTTAAGAGCGTGCGCGGCAAGGGCGGCGGCTACATGATGGCCAAGGACCCGGCCGAGGTGCGTGCCGGCGACATCCTGCGCGCCGTCGAGGGCAGCACGGCTCCGGTGGCGTGCGATGGCATCGACAACAGCTGCGCCCGCAGCGATCTTTGCTCGACCGTCAAATTCTGGCGCGGTCTGGACGACGTGATCGAAAAGTACGTCGACGGCGTGACGTTGGCCGACCTTGCTGCCGTCCCCGAGATTAACTTTGACATTAAGCTGTAGGGCTGCAGATGGTATCTCTCGACAAGGTGTACAAGCAAATTGAGATTTTTGCTCGGGAATGTGACGCCGAGAGGGTTGTGCTGTTTGGTTCTCGTGCCCGCGGTGACAACTTGCCTAAGAGCGATATTGATATTGCTGTAGCAGGTTGCCGGGATTTCGACCGTTTCTCATATCTGATAGAGGAGCGTCTTGATACTCTTTTAGATATAGACGTCGTCAATCTGGATGAGTCCTTATCGCAGCAATTGCTCGATGAAATTGCCAGGGATGGTGTGATTCTGTATGAAAAAATATGAGAACTTTGCCAGCGCCTTGGCGAATCTTGAGGATGCACCCAATCAGGATCTTAGCAATGATTTTGTTCAGAGTGGATTGATTAATAAGTTCAACCTTCAGTTTGAACTGAGCTGGAAGCTCCTTAAACGTCTGCTCGAGTATGAGGGCGCCACGCTTGCTGCATCGGGGTCTCCTCGTGCCATCTTGAAGGAAGCCTACCGATTCTACGACTTTATTGATGAGGCGGCATGGCTAGATATGCTCAGAGACCGCAATACGAACGTCCATATCTATGACAACAAGCTCGCTCAAGATTTGATTCAGCGTATCTTGAACGTCTATATCCCCGCTTTCTGTCAGTTGAGAGACGGGCTGATGGGACGCTACGGCGATCTTCTTCTGGTGCCCGACGACCAGTTTGTTTAATTCCTTTAGATTTCGCGGATTTCGCGGAGGGTTGTTGCCGTTTACCGAGGGGTTGTTGTGCAACAACGGGCGAGCTGCAATACTTACTCTTATCTTTGCAAACTGCACTTTAACTACACCAATGCAGGGAGGATCTTATGCAGCGCAAGCATTCTGCTATTGTCGCGGGCCTGACGCTGGCGCTTTCGTTTGGCGCCGTTTCCGTGCCGGCACCCGCCGCTGCCGAGGAGCCCACGCCGGGCGTTGCCTCGGATGCCACCGATATCGATAAGGGTCTCTACACCCAGCAGTCCTTCTCGGGCGTGCTGAGGTCGGTCCAGGGCGTTTCGTTTGTTAACGTGACCCCCGAGATGAAGTACTTTACCAAGTACGAGAGCCATGGCAACTATAACCAGGGCTTTTCGTATGGCGACGGCTATAACGCGCTGGGTTATTACCAGTTCGACCGTCGTTGGTCGCTCATTCCGTTTATGAAGCAGGCCTACAACTACAACCCCGAAAAATACAGCATGCTCAAGGATGCGATTGATCGCGGCAGCGAGATTTCCAACACGAGCAATGCCATGTACGAGAACGGCCAGCTCACCGAGTTGGGCCGTATTGCGCAGGAGGCTTTCCAAGGTGCTTATAACACCGACCCTGTTGAGTTCTCGGCTCTGCAGGATGCGTATGCGTACAACTCGTACTATGCGGTGACCGAGGCGTGGCTCAAGAGCGGCCTGGGCATTGATATTTCGGGCCGTGCCGATTGCGTTAAGGGCATGGTGTGGAGCATCACCAACATGTGCGGCACCGGTGGTTGCAGGGACTTCTTCCGTTGGGCAAACCTTTCTAACAGTATGACTGATCGCGAGTTTGTGACGGCGCTTTCCAACAGTGTGGTCAATAACGTGGCGACCAAGTATTCGAGCCAGCCCCAGTATCATGAGGGCTG
>CABUVC010000268.1 GCA_902494855.1 uncultured Collinsella sp. | reverse complement strand
CGCCGTCTTCCAAGGGCGCTCGAGCGCCGGGACTACACAGCTCAGCACGGCCGCGGCGGGTGCAAGCACCCCGGGCACCCCCGCATCGGCGGCGAGCGCGCCCATGACCTGTACAAGTCGCATGCGTGCCTCGTCGGCCGTAATGCTCGACGGCGTCGTGATCTCGCATGTCGCAAGCGGACATTCCTGCGCCGCGGCCGAATCCTCGGCAAACAGGCCAAAGCGAATGAACGTGTTGCCTACGTCGACCGTCAATATATATGCGCACCCATCAAGCATCGTCGGCGCTCCTTTCGTCTGTCCAGCAGTATATCGCCTACCTAAACCAGTCATCCCAAAATGACTAGCTTGCGGCTATACTGGTGCGCGGTCGTTTGCGAGCTCACGCGGCGGCCCTTGGTAACCCGACTTCCCGCGCCGTATCCGTAACGGCGCTCCCGGGGGAAGCGGATATACGCAAAGGAGTTTTATATGAGCAATCCCTCGAACCGCGCTTCGATGCGCGGGCAACTCACGCTGCGCGGCGTCGTCATCGGCGTCCTTGGCTGCGTGATCATCACGGCAAGCTCGGCCTACACCGCCCTCAAGATGGGCGCACTCCCCTGGCCGATCGTCTTCGCTGCCGTCATCTCGCTGTTCTTCCTTAAGCTCATGGGCAACGCCAGCCTCAACGAGGCCAACGTCACCCACACCATCATGTCCGCGGGCGCCATGGTCGCCGGCGGCCTGGCATTTACCATCCCGGGCGCCTGGATGCTGGGCTATGCCGACCAGATCAGCTGGCTCGACATGTTTATCGTGGCACTCGCCGGCACCATCCTGGGCCTGCTGGCCACCGCGCTCATCCACCGTCACTTTATCGTGGACGCCGCGCTTGAGTTCCCCACCGGCAACGCCGCAGCTCAGACTTTGCGCGCGACCGAGGCTGGCGGCAAAACCGGCAAGCAGCTCTTTGGTTCCATGGCCATCGCCGGCATCTATAGCGTGCTGCGCGACGCCCTGGGCATTGTGCCCAGTATGCTATGCACGCTCAACATCCCCGGCGTGACCTTTGGTATCTACAACTCGCCCATGCTGCTCTCCGTCGGCTTCCTCGTGGGCTTCGCCCCGGTCGCCTTCTGGTTTGCCGGCGCCCTGCTGGGCAACTTTGGCATCATCGTGGGCGGCACCGCTGCCGGTCTGTTCGACGTTGTGACTGCACAGGGCATCGTCAAGTCCCTGGGCATGGGCCTCATGATGGGCTTTGGCGTCGCCGTCGTCCTCAAGGACATCCTGCCGCAGGTCGCCGGTATCGTCCGCGGTCTTGCCGCCGACAGCTCCACCGACACCGACGAGCAGTCGCTCATCTCGGGCTCCCTTAAGCTCGACGCCGGCATCATCGGCCTGGGCGCTGCCGCCATCGCCGTGATCATCGCCATCGTGCTTGACCTTGGCCCCGTTCCGGCCGTCATCGTGACGCTGTTCACCTTTGTCACCACCATCATGAGCGCACAGAGCTGCGGCCAGACGGGCATCGACCCCATGGAAATCTTTGGCCTCATCGTTATGCTCATCGTGGCTGCCTTCGCACAGATCGCTCAGGTCAAGCTGTTCTTTATCGCCGGCATCGTAGCCGTGGCGTGCGGCCTTGCGGGCGACGTCATGAACGACTTTAAGGCCGGTGCCGTGCTGGGCACCAACCCGCGCGCACAGTGGATCGGCCAGGCCATCGGCGGCATCGTGGGCGCCTTGGTCGCCGCAGCCGTCATGGTCGCGCTCGTCACCGCCTATGGCCCGGACGCCTTTGGCCCCGACAAGAGCTTTGTTGCCGCGCAGGCAAGCGTCGTCGCCACCATGGTCTCGGGCATCCCGAGCGTGCCGTGGTTCGCCGGCGGCTTTATCGCCGGCATCGTCATGTACTGGCTCGGCATTCCGGCCATGATGATCGGCCTGGGCGTGTATCTGCCGTTCTACATGTCACTCACGGCATTCCTGGGCTCCTGCGTCAAGCTCGCCTACGACAAGTGGTCCGCCCACCGCGACGCCACCGCTGGTCTTTCTGACGAGGAGAGGGCTGCCAAGGACGCCGCCTTCCAGGAACAGGGCCTGGTTGTCGCCAGCGGCCTGCTGGGCGGCGAGTCCATCGTCGGCGTTATCCTGGCGTTTGTCTCTGTTGGTCTGAGCCTGCTGGGGTAGGCCGAACAACAACGCACCAGCGCAGAGCGCGGGG
>CABUVC010000267.1 GCA_902494855.1 uncultured Collinsella sp. | reverse complement strand
GACCGCGCGCACCTACGAGCTTGTGGACCAGATCGCAGTGCCGTTCTCAGGTTACGTAAGTAGCGTGCAGCGCGTCGGCGATTCGAATAGCATGCTCGTGGCATCGGGCATGGCCAAGACCTTTGCCGAGTACGATCGCTATGGACTGCCCATCACCACCTACGAGATGGAAGCCGAAAAGTATATCTACCGCGTGCACAAGTACGAGCTGTAGGGCCGCGCTTAGGTTTGACCAATGGAGTATGAAAACACGCCGTTCGCCGATGCCCCCTCCGCGAGTGGCAGCCATATGGTTTGATGTCAGAAACATATAGTTGTCGCCAGCCTGCTGGCGACGTTCCCCCTGATATCGGAGGTTCCAGGTATGTTTCACGCTCCGTTAAGCAACTATCGGCTGGACTAACATGGGTCGCCGTACTATTTCGATAGCCCTTGCAGTGGTCTGCCTGGCTGTGCTCCTGGGCGCTACAGGGCTGTTTGCTATAAGCCGAGAAACGTCCTATATGCAGGAATGCGCTTCCGAAGGGTTTGCCATTGACGGTTACTATCGGGACGACAAGGCGAGTCTGGAAACCCTGGCCTTTCTTGAAGAGGATAACCATCGGTGGCAACTGGTCGACAAAGACGGCAGCTGCGTTGACGGGCAGTTTAAGCGTACGGACGATCCCAATATCCTGGTATTAAAGAAGGAAAACGGCGAAGAATTCGGCACGGTTCACGTTGCGTATATATCGCGCCGACGCAATCAGGGGCAGATTTACCTAATTAGAAATACTGAGGTGACCCGATTTTATCTTGTGAGCACCGATCCGGCGTTTACGGTGGAGTCTGGCGATGTCGATGCGGACGTCTGATTCACGGCAATAAAACAGCGAGCGGGGCGCGGACGTGAACTACGTCCCGCTTTTTGCATGTGCCTGCGTCGCGTCTGAGCCTCGCCGCGACTTGCGCCTGTGCGCGGGAGCCATCCCATGCTCCGCATTACTCCACATCAAACTCCACGCGATCGAGCTCGGGCACATTGAGGTCGATGAGCTTGCGGGCGACGTGGCGGTCGTGCGTTCCGAGCGCCTCGCTCGTTGTCACATGGGCGACAGTTTGGCGCTCGACGATGCCCTCTTCCTCGCCCTCGGTAGCCGAGGTCTCGACGGCGACGGTGTAATCTTTAAAGCCCGGCAGCACCGCCGCAAGCTCGCGCGTGGTTTCGGTGACGCCGTAGCCGTCCTGCACGCCGGCCTGCGCCGAGCCAATGGAACCCGCGGTCATAACGATGCAGGGGATGGCAAAGACTACCGTGCCCACAATAATGCGGCGGCGCACCTTGCGTGACAGCTCGTCGACCTCGGCGTTTTCCTTGGCGGTCACAATGCCGTCGCCGTTGAGATCACGCTTGAGCGGTACACGTAAAAGAAGCAATACGGCTTCGGCCGCCAGCGCGATAAAGACGACGTTGATGCCAAACTCGTAGAGGGCTGAGAGGAACAGCGACCCGCTCGCGATGGCAATGCCATAACCCGCCGCGCACAGTGGTGGCATGAGCGCGGTCGCCACGGCCACGCCGGCGATGAGCGTGGCGGGTTCCTGGTCGCGCGAGTTGCCCAGGCCACCCGCAAAGCCGCCCGCGAGCGCGACGGCAAGGTCCCACACGGTGGGCGTCGAGTTGTCGATAATGGCGGCCGTGGTGGTGCCGAGGGGCGAGAGCTTAAAGTACAACGTGGATGTGACCAGGCAAAAGGCCATTTGCAGCGCAAGGCTGGCGACAGCTTCGACGGTAATCTCGCGGTCGAGCGTGGCGATGCCATATGCCATGGCAAGGACCGATCCCATAAGCGGGCAGATGAGCATGGCGCCCACGATGGCGATGTCCGAATCGATATCGAGGCCGATGCTTGCGATGAGCATGGCAATAATCAGGATGCATAGGTGGGAGCCAGTCAGACGCGCCCCGTTTACAAAACGCTTGCGAATTACGTGGTAGGGCGCGCGACCCTCGCGAATGTTGAATGCGCGCTTGAGGAAGCGGGTGATGTTTTCCATGGCTTCGCTATGGGCAGGGCGGATGCCGTGACGCCGATGATGACGCTCGCGCAGTCGCTTGATCTGTTGTTTGTCGAGTTCCATGTCCACCTCGTTCCAGCGCGGTCCGCGCAACGCGCCCGTTGTCCTAACTCTACACCGTGGCGGGCGGGGTGTCTGTTGGATGCGGAATCCG
>CABUVC010000266.1 GCA_902494855.1 uncultured Collinsella sp. | reverse complement strand
TGCTCAAAGATGGCAGCCAGATCGGGTTCCAGGCCCTCGAGCTCACGGATGCGGCGCTTGCGCTCCAAGGCACCCGAAGCCTCGCCGGCATCGAGCCCCACGCGCACCAGACCACCACAGCTCACGCGGGCGCCATCGGGAGTCACGTAGGTCACACCGTCAACGACAGGGGCAGCCAACGCGGCAGCCAAGTCATCGACCACGTAATAGCCGCCGAGAAGGGCCTCGACAACCGGGCCATAACCGGAGCGCACGGACAGACGATCGACCAGACGCGTACCGGCAGCGCCCTCGGCGGCAGCAGAGCCACTCACGCCGCGCGCCATCAGCAGCGCCTCGCCCGAAGCCTTCTTTTGGTCCAAAGCCGCACGACCGGCGCGCTCAAGCGTAGCGGCATCATCAAACAAAAGAGCATCGATATCGCCGGCAAGTAGTTGCTCAACCAGGCCCTCAAGCTCACGAGGGGCGTCGAGCACGTCGCCCAGACGGCCTGAGACATCGTCGCCCAGCGCGCCCACCAGACGGCTCACCAGCGGCGAGCTGTCTGCCATGCGGGCATCGAGCTTCTTTTGGCTGGCAAGCTCCGAGCGCACCTCGGACAGCTTGTTGCGCGCCTCGCTCTCACGATTACGCAAGTCCTTCAGGGCTGCACGGGCGACCTCGGTGGCCTCGCGCGCATCGTTCTGGGCCTGACGAGCCGCCTCAAGGGCACTCTCAAGCCCCTCAGCACGGTCGCGACGGCTATCAAGCGATGCTGTAACCTCCTCGAGCTGTTCATCAATCTGCTCCAGGCGCGAGGCGTACATGTTGTCCTCGACCTCGGCGTTGCTCAGCGAGTCCTTCACCTTGGCGAGTTCGAGCGCCGCGTTATCGGCCACACGCTGCACATCGCGTTGCTCACGCGTAAGCTGCGAAATCTGATTGTCGAGCGCCACGCGCCGCTCGTGGAGCTCAGCGGCGGCAGGACCAGCGGCGTCAACGTCCTCCTGGGCCTGCATGTGCGCGCCGGTCACTTCCTCAAGCTGTGCACGCGCGTCCTCGAGCTCCTCGACCACGCGACGACGCTGATGCTCGGAGCTCGAGATCTGGCCACGCATGTCGGACAGGCGCGACACCATGTTGTGGCCCTTTTCCTCGAGCAGGCGCATATCGGAGTTAATGCGGCCGACCACGTCTTGCATATGGCGGCGCTGCTCGCCCAGGTCGCCCACAAACAGGCCCTTTTCCTCGAGCATAACCTGGAGCTTCTCGAGCTCGCGCTCCTTTTCGCCCATGCGGTACTGCGCAAGCTCCAGCTCGGCGGCGCCTTCCTTGGAGCGGCTCTCCAAGTCGTTCCACTGCGACTGCAGCGAACGAAGCTCGTCGACGGCCAGCATCTGCGTAAGTTCGTTCGCGCGCGAGGACAGCTCTTTGTACTTGCGCGCGCGATCGACCTGACGCTCCAGCGGCCGCAGCTGACGGGCGATTTCCTTATTGATGTCGCGGGCACGGGTCAAGTGCTCGTCCATCGATTTAATCTTTTTGAGCGCACGCTCCTTGCGGCGTTTGTGCTTGGAGATGCCGGCGGCCTCCTCGATGAGGGCACGGCGCTCCTCGGGGCGGCTCTGCAAAATGGCGTCGAGCTTGCCCTGGCTGATGATGGAATGCGTATCCTTACCCAGGCCCGAATCGTGCAGGATGTCCTGAATGTCCATCAGGCGGCACGGGCTCGAGTTGATGAGGTACTCGCTTTCGCCCGAGCGATACATGCGCCGGGTGATGGCGACCTCGTCAAAGTCGACGGGCAGCATATGGTCCGAGTTATCGAGCACCAGCGTGACCTCGGCGACACCCACCGGCTTGCGCGCCGACGAGCCCGAGAAGATGACGTCCTCCATGGCCTGGCCGCGCAGCTGCTTGGCGCTCTGCTCGCCCAGGACCCACAGAATCGAGTCAGAGATGTTCGATTTTCCCGAGCCGTTGGGACCGACGATGACGGTCAGGCCCGGCTCAAACGTCATATGGGCGCGGTCGGCAAACGACTTGAACCCTTTGAGCGTGAGGGACTTGAGATACACGGTTCCTCGCTTACACGTGCTTCTTGTTCAGAATCACGCCGTTGGTGGTGTAACCCATGCGGTCGAGCGCTTCGAGCGCGGCGGCTCCCTCGGCTTCCTTCTTTGAAGAGCCGGAGCCGCGACCCTGGCGAATACCGTCAATGAGCACCACAGCGGTAAAG
>CABUVC010000265.1 GCA_902494855.1 uncultured Collinsella sp. | reverse complement strand
GAGCCCCGACTCATCGGAGACCGAAGGCACGCTCTACATAAACCGTGTGGGCCACGACGGCGACGCCTTTACGTACGCCACGCCCGCGGAAAAGCCAAACAAACGAACCTGTGTGATCCCCGGGTTCTGCATCTAGGCGGCGGGCGTCTTGCCGTGACGGGACCCCTCCCCGGCAATTGTCTCGATCTGTAACAGTTAGAACTCAAAAACTGGTCTAGATGTTACAGATCAAGATGTTCGGATTGGCCTGGATGGTTTGTCTCGACCTGTAACATCTACTCGGCAAAATCAGGTCAATATGTTACGGATTGAGACGTTTGGACTGCCGTTCAACAGTTCGTCTAAATCTGTAACAGTTATGGTTCAAAAACCGGTCCAGATGTTACAGATTGAGATGATTGGTTGGAACGGTCCATCGGCCAACCAACTACCTTCATCTGTAGCGAAATGTCATACATTTATTCTGTACTAGACACCCCCAGGGGGTATGGGTGTATAGTATCGGCAGGTTAACAATTCCAACACCGAACCACAGAAAGGAGAAGCCATGGCTCAAGATAAGTTCGACGTGGGTGGCATGACATGCGCCGCCTGCCAGGCGCACGTGGACCGCGCCGTAAGCAAACTCGACGGCGTCCAAAGCGTCGCCGTCAACCTGCTCGCCGGCTCTATGCTGGTGGACTACGACCCCGCGCAGGTCTCCCCCGACGATATCTGCACCGCCGTCGACCGCGCGGGCTACTCGGCCTCGCCCGTCGATGCGGGCACCGGTGCCGCCAGCTCAAACGGCAGCACACAAGTCAGGTCCGGCACCGCCCACATGGAGTCGCCAACCAAAAAGCTGGAGGCCGCCGCCTCTGCCATGCGCACCCGCCTCATCGTCTCGATCGTATTCCTCATCCCATTGTTCTACATAGGCATGGGGCACATGCTCGGTTGGCCGCTGCCCGGCATTTTCACCGACCATACCCATAGCATGACGCTCGCCCTCACCGAGCTCGTCCTGCTCATCCCCATCGTCTATGTCAACGACGCGTACTTTATCAACGGGTTTAAATCGCTCGCGCACGGCGCGCCCACCATGGACGCCCTTATTGCCGTGGGCGCGACCGCTTCCGTCGCCTGGTCGCTCTACGCCATGTTCATCATGGCCGACCAGCTAGCCGCGGGTCAGGTCCACGAGGCCATGATGACGAGCATGGACAACCTGTATTTTGAGAGCGCAGGTACGATCTTATCGCTCGTCACCGTGGGCAAATACCTCGAGACGCGCAGCAAGTCCAAAACCGGCGGCGCTATCGAGGCGCTCATCGACTTGGCACCCAAGACCGCGACCGTCGTGGCGGAAGACGGCAGCGAGACCACCGTCGACGTCGACAGTATCCTTCCCGGCCAGGTCCTGCGCGTACGCCCCGGCGAGTCCATCCCCGTCGATGGCGTGGTGCTCGAGGGCAGCTCGGCCGTGGACGAGAGCGCGCTCACCGGCGAGTCCATCCCCGTGGAAAAGACCGCCGGCGACACCGTCAACGCCGCCACCGTCAACCGCACTGGCTCGTTTACCTTCCGCGCTACGCGTGTGGGCGCCGACACGTCGCTTGCCAAGATTATCCAGCTCGTCGAGGACGCCAACGCCACCAAGGCGCCCATCGCCCGCATGGCCGACAAGGTCGCCGGTGTGTTTGTTCCCGTGGTATTCGTGATCTCGGCCGTGACCTTTGTGGTGTGGATGGCACTGACCGGTAGCGTGAATGAAGCGCTCACCTCCGCCGTCGCTGTGCTGGTAATCAGCTGTCCGTGCGCACTGGGTCTGGCCACGCCCGTCGCCATTATGGTCGGCACCGGCAAGGGCGCCGAGATGGGCATTCTGTTTAAGAGTGCCGAGGCGCTGGAGAACCTGCGCAGCGTGGGCACCGTGGTGCTCGATAAGACGGGAACGGTCACTCGCGGCAAGCCTGCCGTGACCGATATCGTGGTAGCCACGCGCGCCGACGGATCGCCCGCCATGAGCGAAAAGGCGCTACTCAAGCTGGCCGCCGCGCTGGAGCGCTCAAGCGAACACCCGCTGGCCGAGGCGATTATGGCCGAGTGCGAGGCGCGCGGAATTGTCGCGCGCATGGTCGAGGACTTTGCCGCCGTGCCCGGACGAGGCGTTACGGCACGCGAGGGGCAGAATGTCATCGCAGCCGGCAACGTGCGCCTGATGGACGAGTTGGGCGTTACCGTGCCCGCGGGTCTT
>CABUVC010000264.1 GCA_902494855.1 uncultured Collinsella sp. | reverse complement strand
GGGGAGGGCTCGTTGGAGGTTGCCGGCGATACCTGTTTTGACGTTGTTGTTGACGGTGTCGACGGCGCGTTTACCGCGATCGTTGATGGCGAGCTAAGGCTGGCGTTTATGCCCGCCAATGGTGAGCTGCCTGCGCGCTTTGAGATGCGATTTACCGATGAGGGTCGCGCTTCTGCCGGTTGCGGTCGTACCGTGCGCTGGGAGCCCGTCGACGAGGTGCGCAACGTGCGCATTGTTAGCGATGTCTCGTCGGTCGAGGTGTTTGTGAACGATGGCGCGCTCGTATTTTCGACGCGCATCTATCCCGAGGCCTATGGCGTGACCGTTGACGCCCCGGGTGCGAACGTAAACTACCATACGCTCAGCATTTAGGCGAGTCGTCGCATATCGGCGCTATACTGCAGCCGTTGCCCACGATGCGGGGAACACTCGCAGCGTGGGTTTTTGTTTTGAAGGGACGGTGCCGTATGGGCGTACAGCAGCTAGAAGAGGCCTGGGCTTTGAGGGCCAGCGCGCGTGAGGCGCGGTTGCTTGCGGCGTCGCATGTGCCGGCAGCGCTGTCGTTGCTGGGGATTGTACGGCCCGGCGATCGTCTGGTGGCCTTTGCGGATGACTTTGCCGATGCGTTTGCGAGCGGCTTTGATGACTGCGATGTTGTGCTCGTGGGCTCGCCGTCCGCCGAGGCGTTTGCCGCTGCGTCCGAGGGCTTTGATGCTTCGTTTGATGCCGAGGGGCCGCACCTGTGGTGGTTCGTTAACTCCATCGGCGGGTTTGGTCTGCGTGTGCCCGGTCTGCGTGCGCTGGGTCGGGCGGCGCGTGAGGCCCATGCGCTGCTGGTTGTTGACAACACCGTGGCGTCGGCTTTTGGCTGCGATCCGCTGCGGCTGGGTGCTGCGCTGTTGTTCGAAGCGCTTGACCGTGTGTGCGCCGGTGAGGCTCCACGCAAGCTCGTTGCTGCTTCGGTGGCGCGCTCGCAGCTCAAGCGCCATCGTGTGGATGCCGCTGCCGAGTGCGCGCACGTATTGTTTGCAGGCTGCGGTGCGTCGGCGCTCGACCTTTCTGCCGAGGAGACCGACGTGCTGGAGCGTGGGCTTTCCTCGCTCGACGCCCGCATGCAGGCACACTTCGATCGCGCGCGTGCACTGGCCGAGTATCTGGCCGCCAACGAGATGGTGTGCAACGTGTGCTATCCCGGACTGAGCTCGCATTCCGACCATTCGGTTTCAACGGGAATCCTCGAGCACGGCTTTGGTCCGGCAGTTGAATTTGACCTTATCGAGCGTAGCGCGGATGATCTGTTCGACGCTTTGCCCGACGAGTTCCGCATATCGCCCGCCGGCGGCGCAACGACGCGCCTTTCGGCCCCACGCGGCAAGCAGGGGAGCACCGTCCGCCTCTTCGCCGGCACCGACAATCCCTTGATAGTTGCGGCCACCCTGGACAACGCCCTCCGTAAGTAGCTACTTTTTGGTGATGCTGGCGATGAGGTCGTTGGCCTTTGCGGCAATTACTTGGTTGATGTCGGCCTGCAGCTCCTCGTAGACCGCTATGGCGCGTTCGCCGGCGGGGGTGAGCGTGGATCCGCGGGCGCCGTCGCGCTCGATGAGCTTGCAGCCCAGCTGGCCTTCGGCTTCGTTCACAATGCGCCAGGCCTTGGAATATGCCATGCTCATGCTCTTGGCGGCACGGTTGAGCGAGTGCTCGCGGGCGATACCTTGCAGCAGCAAGACGCAGCCGTGGCCGAAGACGCCCGGCAGATCCTTGTCGCACGCTTGAATGACCAGCTTTGCCGTCGTCTTGTACTTCATACGCTCCACGTCTCCCCGCTAAAGTGTTTGCTGGGTAAACGCAAAGCCTGCGTCAAACCCTCGTGTGCTCTTCTTAAATCATGCATTGTAGCAGTCAAAGTGCGTTAAGATACTTCCCCAGTATTGGGCGCCCAAGGTTGGGCTGGGTCCTACGAGGCCTGCAGCCGACCGGTCGCATGGAAAAAGGAGAAACATGGCTACGTTCTTTCCCGGTGAGTCCCACACGTTTTCGGAGTATCTGCTGGTCCCTGGTTACTCGTCCTCGCAGTGCATCCCCAACAACGTCTCTCTCAAGACGCCGCTAACCCGCTTTAAGCGCGGTGAGAAGCCGGCAATCACCCTGAACATCCCCATGGTTTCCGCCATCATGCAGTCCGTCTCGGGCGTCGACATGGGTGTCGCGCTCGCTACCGAGGGTGGCCTGTCCTTCATCTACGG
>CABUVC010000263.1 GCA_902494855.1 uncultured Collinsella sp. | reverse complement strand
GCGGCCTCCCCCTTTTTTGCGTTTACGGGCAGCATTCCTTATGCAATTAAATCAGTTTAATCATCCACCGCTGAATATAGACGTTCACCGTTCTGTGGTCGGTTCTCTGTTCTCAATGGACTAATATTTGCTTTAGCGCACTGCTGCGCTTGTCCTGTTTTACACGGGTCGTTTTATTGATTGTGACGGAAGGACTCACATGGCAGATGTTCATGAGCTGCTTGATACTTGGATTGCCAATGTCAAGGACGAGGAGCTCCTCGCTGAGCTTAACACGATGAAGGAGCAGGGTGATGAGGACGCCATCACCGACGCTTTCTTCCAGGATCTCGCCTTCGGTACTGCCGGCCTTCGCGGCACTATCGGTGCGGGCACTAACCGTATGAATATCTATACGGTCGGTCGTGCGACCCAGGGATTCGCTGACTACCTCAATGCGACCTTCGAGCATCCGACGGTCGCCATTGCTCGCGATAGCCGCAATAAAGGTGAGCTGTTCGTCAAGACGACGGCTGCCATTCTTGCAGCAAACGGCGTGACTGCCCTCGTGTATTCCAAGATTTCTCCTGTGCCGACGCTCTCCTGGGCCGTCCGCGACCTTAAGTGCTCCGGTGGCATTTGCATGACCGCTAGCCATAACCCAGCGCCTTATAACGGCTATAAGGCCTATGGCCCCGACGGCTGCCAGATCACCAGCGAGGCCGCCGATGCAATTTCTAAGGCTATCGCCGAGACCGGTACGTTCACCGGCGTGAAGTCCATGGACTTCGATGAGGCTCTTGAGCAGGGTCTGGTCAAATGGATCGATGACTCGTGCCTCGAGCGTTATTACGACGCCGTTCTCGCCCGCGGCGTGACTAACCTTTCTGCCGAGGAGATCGCTGGCGCTCCGCTTAAGCTTGTCTATACGCCGCTCAACGGCACCGGCCTCATTCCCGTCACGACGGTGCTCGAGCGCGCTGGCATCACCGATGTCACGGTTGTTCCCGAGCAGAAGGAGCCTAACGGCGATTTCCCGACCTGTCCGTATCCTAACCCCGAGATCCGTCAGGCCATGCAGAAGGGCATCGATCTCTGCGAGCAGGTTCACCCTGATTTGCTGCTTGCAACCGATCCCGACGCCGATCGTGTTGGCGTTGCCGTTAAAAATGGCGATGACTATCTGCTACTGACCGGCAATGAGATGGGCGTTCTGCTGCTCGACTATATCTGCAAGACCCGTGCTGCCCGCGGTGAGGACCTCACTAAGAAGGTTGCCGTTACTACTATCGTTTCTTCCGCCATGGTTGACGCTCTGGCCGACGAGTTCGGTTTTGAGCTCCGCCGCTGTCTGACGGGCTTCAAGTACATCGGCGACATCATTACTTCTCTTTCCGATGCTGGCGAGGTCGATCGCTTTATCTTTGGTTTCGAGGAGAGCTACGGCTATCTGGCTGGCGACCACGTGCGCGATAAGGACGCCGTGAGCACTTCGCTGCTGATTTGCCAGATGGCGCAGTATTACAAGCTGCAGGGAAAGAACCTCGCCGATGCGATGCACGAGCTGTACGAGAAGTATGGCTACTATCACAACAAGACGATTTCGCTGAGCTATCCGGGCGCTGAGGGTGCGGCAAAGATGGCCGGCATCATGGCTGGTCTGCGCGAGAACCCGCCCGCGGAGCTCGCCGGTTCCAAGATTGAGGCCGTCGTGGATTACAACACCTGCGTGAACGGCCTGCCGAAGGCTAACGTCATTGAGTTCGATCTTGAGGGTGGCAACAAGGGTATTGTTCGTCCTTCTGGCACCGAGCCCAAGATTAAGCTGTACATCTTCGCAAAGGGCGCGGATGCCGCCGAGGCTGATGCAGCACTTGACGCGATTGAGGAGTCCGGTCGCAAGCTATTGGCCTAAGGCTTTGAAAGCCTAAGTCTATAGATAGATGAAGGAGGGGATCTCGGAAACGAGGTCCCCTCTTTATTACTGCTAAATACAGCTGAGAATTACAAACTGTGTAGGAAATGTGTACGCCCAGATTCCCGCCCCCGGCGCCCCTCCGGTCTGGCAATATATCTCCTTGCCGCGCGGCCCGGTGAGACCGGATGAGCCGCACAGCGTGCACCTTGAGAACCGGATACTGCGAGGATGGACACATTCAGTGTCGCATCCGGGCAGACATCGAACCATTTGAAATGGTCTAACTTGGATTTGTTTTTCGCAAGGCCGCCGAGAGGCGGCCCCGAGAAATTCCTTTTCCTATACTAAAACCATATGAAT
>CABUVC010000262.1 GCA_902494855.1 uncultured Collinsella sp. | reverse complement strand
CACACGTCAACCAGGCTTGTAGCAAACGTTCTTGGTGATTAGCGGAACATTACCCGCGGGCGCCCGCCTACGCTTACAATAGTCGTGTCCCATGGGACACGTTGTTAATTCCGCAGGGCCGATACGCTGCCCACGCGAAAGGATATTCTCGTTCATGACTTCAACCCTTCCCGCTCCCATCGATAAGCTCGCCATTGTCGTCGTTACGTACAAGCGCCAGGAACTCCTGGCCAACTTGTTCGACTCCATGACCGAGCTTACGGCAGCGCCCTGGCGCATCGTGATCGTCGATAACGAAAATTCGCGCGAGACCGAGGCCATGTGCACCGCATTCAACGAGCGCCTGGCCAACCTGTGGGGCGTCGACACCGATCTGCCCGACGCAAAGGGCGGCACCGACCGTGTCATCTACGCCCCGCAGCTCGAAAACGGCGGCGGTGCGGGTGGCTTCTCCGCTGGCACTAAATGCGCCTACGATCTGGGAGCCCAGTGGTTCTGGGTCATGGACGACGACGTGCTCGTCATCCCCGAAGGCATCGAGCGCTTGGCCAAGTGGACCGACCGCTACGATGTTATCCAGGGTTCGCGCCTGGACTTTGACGGCGGCGCCTTCTTTTGGCAGTACCAGCTCATCCTTTCGCTCGGCATCCCTAACCCCATCGCCAAGTGGGACTTGGGGCCCGAGGGCTACCGCACCATGAACCAACTGTGCTTTGAGGGCGGCATGTTCTCGCGCCGCGTGGTCGACAAGATTGGCCTGCCCGACGCGCGCTTCTTTATCTACGGCGACGATGCCTGCTACGGCTACGTAGCCAGCCAGCACTTCCCTGCCGCCGTGGTCGCCGACGTGGTGCTCAAGCGCGCCCGCGCCGTCTCTAACTGGGATATCGCCGGCAAACGACAGCTCAACTCCACGAGCGACACCAACCGCTACTACATCATGCGCAACCGAGGCTTCCTCGCTCGCTATATGCAGATCTACGGTGACTACCACCCCATGCTGTTCCGCCTGGGCAATGCCGCGACCTTCTGCAAGGAATTCATTCGTCTGGCAGCAGTCGACAAATGCTTTAAGACCGGCATTCCGGCGCTGCGCCGTGGCATGAAGGACGCCCGCAAGATCGTCAAGGATCCCAACTGGAAGCCCATGCCGCCCATGAAGGATACCGAGTAACGGAAGACGGAAACACCTCGGCGCTTAAAGCCGTTGGCACACCGCAGCCACATGCTGCCCGTCAAATCCAAACCCCCAGCGCATGCGACCCACGCCGGGTCGCGGCACACGGATTTCGTCGATGCCGTCGCGCTCTATGTCGAGCAGCGCCTGCACGGCCAGCAATTCCAACCCTAGCGCGTCCACACCGGGGTCAAACATCATGTTGATCGAAATCAGCGGGCGCTCATCGAGCATGCCGATCGTGTCTGCCATGTCGAGCACGGCGCCCGTAGGAAAAACCTGGATGTCCCAGCGATCCGCGCCACACTTTCGCCTCGAGGCGGGATTGGCATAGCCCGGCAATCCAAAGCAGAGTCCTTGCAAGAGCAGATGATATGGCAACGGCGCATCTGGGTCGGTCGCACCGATTCCCGCATCTCCCAGGATGCGGTCTAGCGCCTGCTTCACCGTATCCTCGTCCCCGCGGCACAGCCCATCGCGAAACGCATCGACGTCTCGAATGTCTTCGGCAGCGCACTCAAACCACTCGATAATCACTAGACGCAAGGCCTGGCGAAGCTCGTTATTGGGCAATCGCAAAGCACGGAGGCGATCGCCATGCTCTGGCTCCTCAGTCATATCCGTCGTGAGAAAACCGGACAGATACAGCGCTGTCCACATGTCATCGTCAGGCGAGACATCTGGCTCTGCAGTGCCCAAACAAAGCGGGACCTCAGCGCACCCATGGGCCTCGAGCAAATCAAACAAGACCGAAAGGCGGTCGAGATTCCACCCAGCAACTACCCTACTCAGGCAATCGGCATATCCATACAGATCGGCACGCACAGGCGCCGTGCAGCCTCGGCCCAGAAAACCGATCACACGCTCTGGACTCGAGCAATAGGCCCTGCCAAACCGATACCCCTCGAGCCATTCACGCGCATCATCCAGGTATTCCTCGTGCCCAGCATGATTCAAAAGAGAATCGACCTCGGCATCCGAAAAACCGAAACATCGGTCACACCACGCCGACAGCGGCGTCGTCAGACAATACGAGCAGCCGTGCAAAGAAAGCGCCGCTTCGGCAGGGCCGGGACACTCCCCCAT
>CABUVC010000261.1 GCA_902494855.1 uncultured Collinsella sp. | reverse complement strand
TGCTCGCCCACGCCGATGCGCAGGATCGGGAGCTTGAGCTTCTCGGCCACGGCCATGGCGATACCGCCCTTAGCCGTGCCGTCGAGCTTGGTCATGATAATACCGTCCAGGCCCAGCGCCTCGTTAAACTCGAGCGCCTGGTTCAGACCGTTCTGACCAGTGGCGGCATCGATCACAAGCACGACCGAAACCGGCATGGGGCCGGCGGCCATATTGGCGGCGCGCTTACGCGTCACGTTAACCACCTTGGCAAGCTCGCGCATGAGCTCGGGGCTCGTGTGCAGACGACCGGCAGTGTCGATAAGCACCAGGTCGCTGCCGCGCTTGTCGGCCTCGTCGAGCACGTCGTAACAAACGCTCGCCGGGTCGGAGCCGCGGTCGCGCTTGATGACGGGAACACCGGCGCGCTGACCCCACACATCGAGCTGCTCGATGGCGGCGGCGCGGAACGTATCGGCAGAGCCGATCACGACGTTCTTGCCGCGGGAGGCCATGGCGCTCGCGATCTTACCGACCGTCGTGGTCTTGCCGGCACCGTTGATGCCCACAAACAGCACGCAGCTCGGCGTATCGGAGAACGGATCGCGCTCGATGGGCACAAAGTGCTGCTCAAGCTGCTCGGCCAGAGCGCGACGAAGCTGCGGTGCGGTCTTGAGGTTCTTCTTGGCTGCGGCATCGCGCAGGTCATCGGAGACCTGAATGGCGACCTCGGCACCCATGTCACCCATGACGAGGGTGTCCTCAAGGTCCTCCCAAAAGTCCTCGTCGACCTCGCCGCCAAAGTAGAAGACCTCGTTGAGGGCCTCGCGGCTGCGCTCAAGTCCGCGCGAGAGAGCGTCAAAGAATCCCATTATGCATTCACGACCTTTCCGGTTTCGCGATCGAGTTTTTGCGAGACGACGCGGCTGACGCCGTCGGCTTGCATCGAGACGCCATAGAGAACGTCAGCGTCCTCCATAGTACGGCGCTGATGCGAAATGACCAAGAGCTGTGTATCGGAACGCAGCACATCGAGGGCTCCGATGAGCTTGGACAGGTTGGCGTCATCAAGCGCCGCCTCGACCTCGTCCAGCACATAGAACGGCACCGTGCGCGTGCGGTACACGGCAAAGAGCAGGGAGAGCGCCGTCAGACTCTTCTCCCCACCCGACATGAGCATCATCTTGGTAATGCGCTTGCCGCGCGGCTGCGCCACAACCTCAATGCCCGTCTCGGCAGGATGCTCGGGATCGGTCATCTCAAGATGAGCCTGGCCACCCGGGAACAGCATGGCGAAGATCTCGCGGAAGTTCGCGTCGACCTTCTCAAACGTCACCAGAAACGCCTTGCGCATCTTGCGATCAATGGCCACCGTGATCTTGGTGAGCGCCTTGCGCGCGCTCTCCAGATCAGCCAGCTGCTCCTCGATGTAGTCGGCGCGGCGCTTGAGCTGCTCGTACTCCTCCATGGCAACCTGGTTCACGGGGCCCAGATTGTTGATCTGGCGCACAAGCTGGTTGAGCTCGCGCTCGGCGGCATCGCGATCGGTGGGCGCCGGCAGCATGAGCGCTTCCTCGAGCACCGTGGTACCGTCGGCGGTAATGGCCTTGATGGCCGCCTCTACCTGCACCTCGAGCTTGCCGCGCGCAACCTTGAACTCATTTTGCATCGCCGTGGCGGCATCAACCCGCTCCTTGGCACGGGAGACCCCGGCCTTGGCATCCTCGATGGTCTTCTTGAGCGAAGCGGAGTCCGCCTCTTCCAGAGAGGCCTGGTCACGCAGGCGCGCTGCCCAATCCGATGCGCGTTCCAACAGGGCAGAATAGCGTTCGTGCATGGGATCGACGCGCAGGCGCAGCAGCTCGAGCGAGCGCGAAGCCTGGCGTGTTCCGCGGATACGACGGTCGATGCCCTCAAGACGATGCTCAAGGTCGGGCACGCGGCCCTTCAGCGAACGCAGGCGCTCGCTCGTCTGGGCCAGGCGCACCTTGGCATCGGCGAGCTTACCGGCGGCCTCGGAATCGTCACGGCGAACGCGATCGAGCTCATCGTTGGCCTCGGCAATCTGGAGACCCAGGTCGCTTGCCTGTGCACGCGCCTCGTCACGCGAACGGGTGAGCTCGTCCACGCGCGGGCGCGCAGAGCGAACGGCCTCGGAGGCCTGCTCGCGGCGCTTGGAGATGCGCACGCGCTCGACCTCGGCATTGTTGGCGCTTTGCTCCAAGCGGCCGATCTCGGAGAGCAGCGAGCGGCGCTCGCCCTCAAGACGGGCGATCTCACCGGCGGCATCGCCCTCGGCGG
>CABUVC010000260.1 GCA_902494855.1 uncultured Collinsella sp. | reverse complement strand
GCGGCAGCGACAGGAAAGGTGGCCACGTATGGCAGACGTCGACAACAGGAACCGTAACCGCAGGTCTAACCGAGCGGGTCAGCCCAATCCCAAGCGCGAGGCGCGTGCCAAGGCCGCCGAGCGCCATGTGGCGGCTGTGTCCGAGGCCTGCGCCAAGGATATCGAGCGTTCGCTTGCCGGCGTGCGAGAGTTCGATGGTATGCCTGCCGGTTTTGTCGCGGCGATGAAGGCCAAGGCCCAGAAGGCAGCGGCTGCTGAGGAGCAGGCTGCCGAGGTTGTGGAGGCCGATGCTGCCGAGGTTGAGACTGCCGAGGTGGAGACTGCGGCCGAGCCCGAGGCGGCACCCGAGTCCACCGAGTTGGCCGACGAGGCTGAGTCCGCGCCCGCGGAGGAGGCTGCTCCGGTCCTGCCCGAGGTCACCGTGCTTGATGCCTCCGCCACGCAGGCAATCCTCGATAACGGCCGCGGCTATGCGCAGTTCTGCGACATGGCCGTGCTCGCTTTTGCCTCGTTCACCAATCCGGGTGGTGGCTACATCCAGGGCTACCTGGGCCAGGAGGCGACGCTCTGCGCCGATTCGTATCTGTACAACGTGCTCGACAAGCAGCGCAAGTGGTACGGCGAGAACCGTCGCCGCAACATCAACTGCGAGCTGTACCGCAATCGTGCGCTGGTGGTGCCCGCTGTGCGCTTCGACCGCAACCACGTGCATGCGTATGCCGACGTGATCGTGGCCGCCGCACCCAACGTCAAGCGTGCCCGCCAGGAGTACCGCGTGAGCGACGACGCCCTGTTGGATGCCCTGCGCGACCGTATCCGCTTTGTCCTTGCCATCTGCGATGAGCTGGGTCGCGAGAAGCTCGTGCTGGGTGCTTGGGGCTGCGACAACAACGGCTTTGACGCCGAGGCCGTGGCAAAGCTCTTCCGCGAGGAGCTCGCATCGGGCGACTTTAAGGTCAAGCAGGTGTTCTTTGCCGTGCCTTCTACGCGCTGGGATGAGGATTTTGCCAAGTTCGAGCACGTGCTGGCAAACTTCCCCGAGCGCAACGAGGAGTCCTATGCCCAGGTTGCCGCACGCGCTGCGGCTGCTCGCGCCGCCGAGCAGGCCCAGGCTGCCGCCGAGGACGATGAGGACGATGATGATTGGCGCAAGTACCTGTAATCGGTAGATGCTGACAGATAGGTCGAGCCGGCGGGAGAGGCTGCTCCCGTCGGCTTTTTACTAAAGGAAGGACTTACGATGAAAAACGTTCTGTGCTTTGGCGACAGCAATACCTATGGCTATGATCCGGCGGGTATGCGCGACGGCACCGCGGTGCGCTATGCGCACGATGTGCGCTGGTGCGGCGTGGTCCAGCGCGACCTGGGCGAGGGCTGGCATGTAATTGAGGAAGGCTTGAACGGCCGAACAACGGTGCGCGACGATATGTGCCATCTGGACACTAATCTCAACGGCATCCGCGCGTTGCCGATGCTGCTCGAGGCCCATAAGCCGCTGGATGCGATTGTGATTATGCTGGGCACCAACGACTGCAAGACGGTTTTTGGCGTGGGGGCTGCCGATATCGCCCGCGGTGCCATGGCGCTGATCCGCGCTGTCCATGCGTTTCCCTGGACCGAAGCCGCGCCCTGCCCGCGCATTCTGCTGATGGCGCCTATCAAGATTAAGCCGCAGATCGCCGATGTGTACATGACCGACTTTGACGAGCGCTCTGTCGAGGCCTCGGAACATTTTGGTGAGTACTACGCGCATGTGGCTGAGCAGTTTGGCTGCGACTTTTTGAATGCCGCCGACTTTGCCGAGCCGGGCGATATCGACTATCTGCATATGATGCCCGAAAGCCATGAGAGCCTGGGTCACGCCGTGGCAGCCAAGCTCCAAGAGATGCTCGGAGAGTAGCGCGACCCCAAACCACCGCAAAGGGGGCGGGCGCCTTTGCGGTGGCTTGGGCTGCGAATCTTAATACTGCCACATGTGGTTGACAGGGCCGGAGCCTTTGCCCATGTTCAGGCCGGCGGCTAGAGCGCCTGTCAGGTATGCCTTGCCGGCGTTGACGGCGTCGGCAAGATCCATGCCCTGGGCCAGCGCGCAGGCGATGGCGGACGAGAGCGTGCAGCCGGTGCCGTGCGTGTTGTCGGTCTCAATACGCTTGTGGCGGAACCACGTGGTGAGCGGATCGCCTAGATGGTTGCCCTCGTCATCGAGTGGCGCGGGTTCGGCCAGTACATCGTTGGCCTCGTTGACAAGATGCCCACCCTTAACGAGGGATGCGCAACCAAAG
>CABUVC010000259.1 GCA_902494855.1 uncultured Collinsella sp. | reverse complement strand
GTGAAAGGCAAGTACGGCAAGAACGCGCTCGTCAAGGGATTAAGCTTTACCGCCGGCGCCACCGCGCGCGAACGCAACGGCCAAGTTGGAGGACATCGTGCCTAAACCCAAGCAGCAGCCCGTGCGCCCGCCGACCGCCTTCGAGCGCCTGGCGGACCCCGAGGGCAGACGTCGCGCCGCCGACCCCAACCTCACTGCCAACGGTGCCGTGCGCGCCAACCGCGCCGCACAGTTTATGCCCTTTGCCGCCCTCACGGGATACTACGAACTCGTGCGCAAGCAGGAAATCACCGTCGAGTCAAAACGTGAGCTCACGGAAGAAAAAGCCCTCGTACTTTCTAAAAAGCTCGAGGGTCTCAAACGTGGCGACTTGGTTCGTGTCACCTATTACGATACATACGGCTATCGCAGCCGCACCGGCATCCTCGACGAGGCGCTCCCCGCCTTCAAGCTCCTCAAGCTCCGAGACATCGCCATCGACTTCGACGACATCCAAGACATCGAACTGCGCGGACGAGCCTAGCCAAGGAAGCGCATCCAGGGCGGCGCTTACAGCGTCATGACGTAGTAGCCCGCGTCTTTCACGGCCGTCTCGAGGACACCACGATCAACCGGCTGCTTAGAGCGCACGCGTGCCGTGTGGTCCGCATACGTCACCGTTGCCCACACGCCATCCAGTGCATTGAGGGCATTGGCTACGTTCTGAGCGCAGCCGTCACAGTTCATGCCGCCGATGAGCAGCTCATCGCTATAGGGATAGTGCGATGCATCGGTATCCACCACAACAACCTTTTTGGCCTTCTTGCCGCTCGTACCATCGCTGCAGCAACTCTTCCCGTGTGTCGAAGCGGCAATGCGACGCAGTCCAAAAAACATGCCGACGGCAATGACGGCCAGCACGATGAGATTCGCAGGGTTGAGCAAGTCACTCATGCGCTCCCCTTTCAAGTAGCACTATCTAGATACCCCCATGGGGTGTCCCCATCTTAACCCAAAATCGTGTCCGTTCGGTCAATTAGTTTCCCTCTTCAAACTTTTTTGTTGACCATGGCTTACTTTCGTGTATAAGTTTTCCTAGGCTAACAGTTTAGATCCGTAAGGAGCGCCGTGACTCGAACCATAGACATCCCAACGTTTCAGGCGGCAGTCGTGCGCAACTGCTCTCCCACGCTCGCGGGCATCAAGCCGGCATCGCTCTTTACCTATCCAGGCACCTACGCCCACGGGGACGGCTCGACCACAACCGAAACCATTGCAGAACGCCGAGCACGCCTGCTCAACGTTATCGCCCAGTGCAATCGCGAGCTTGACCCGCTCGGCATCCACCTGAGTGTTTTGGTCTGGCGGCCCTGCGGAGCGCTCGTGTACGCGTACCGAGCCAAAAGCCTCACCACCTATTTCGCAGACCCTCGCGTCCAAACGGCGCTCACCTCGGAAGGCTACGACACGAGAGACCTTTCGGCATGCCTTGTCCATTTGGCATCACGCATCACGCTCGCGAGCAATAACGTCGCGGAATGCGCCTGCAGCCAGACTCGATGCGCACTACCCCAGCAAGCTAGCTGCAGCAAAGACTGCACCTGCGAGTTTCCGCACGAAATAGGCTACTTCCTTGGATATCCCTACGACGACGTGCACGAATTTATCGTCCAGCGCGGCGAGAACTACAAGGTCTTTGGGGCCTGGAAGGTCTACGCAAATGTCGAGCAGGCGCTTGCGACGTTTGATGCCTACCGTGCCTGCACCCAATACTTCACTTTTATCTATCAGCAGGGCTGCAGCCTGGCGCAACTTGCCCAGGCAACCCGATAGAACGTACAAGCCGCGGCAAGCGCCGCACGACCGAAAGGACAAAACATGAGCAAGATCGCCGTCGTCTACTGGAGCGGCACGGGCAATACCGAGGCCATGGCAAACCTCGTCGCCGAAAGCGCCACGTCCGCGGGGGCCGAGACTGAGGTCATCCCCTGCGCCGACTTCTCTGCCGACAAGGCCGCCGAATATGATGCCTTCGCCTTCGGCTGCCCCGCCATGGGCTCCGAGGAGCTTGAGTATGACGAGTTTCAGCCTATGTGGGACGAGGTCAAGGAGACCCTCGGCGACAAGAAGGTCGTCCTCTTTGGCTCCTATTCGTGGGCCGAGGGCGAGTGGATGGACAACTGGAAGGCCGACGCCGACGAGGCGGGCGTCAACGTCGTCGATTCCGTCATCTGCTACGACGCTCCCGACGATGAGCGCGAGGCGGCCTGCCGCGCCCTTGGAGCCGAGCTCGCCTAGCGGCAATGAGCTCCGCCCATAACGAGCTCT
>CABUVC010000258.1 GCA_902494855.1 uncultured Collinsella sp. | reverse complement strand
CTCGGCCAGCGTAAAGAAGTTGCCGAGCGACTTGGACATCTTCTCGCCGTCAACCAGCAGCATGCCCGTGTGCATCCAGGTGTTGGAGAAACCCTGGTGCCAGGCGCAGGTGGCCTGGGCGCACTCGTTCTCGTGATGCGGGAAGGCAAGGTCGGAGCCACCGCCGTGAATGTCGATCGGAGTGCCCAGGTAGCGATGCACCATGGCGGCGCACTCGGTGTGCCAACCGGGACGGCCCTCGCCCCAGGGGCTCGGCCAGCTGGGCTCGCCGGGCTTGGCGGCCTTCCACAGGGCAAAGTCGAGCGGGTCGTTCTTGTCCTCGTTCTCCTCGATGCGCGCGCCAACCATAAGGTCATCGATGTTGCGGCCCGAGACCTGACCATAGTTGGAATCGCTGCGCACGGCAAAGTACACGTCGCCGTTATCGGCTGCGTAAGCGTGGCCCTGCTCGATAAGCGTCTTGATCATGGCGATCATGGGGCCGATCTCTTTGGTGGCGCGGGGGCGCACATCGGGATCGAGCACGTTGGCGGCACGCATGACGCCGATGAACTTGTCGGAGAACTCCGTCGCGACCTCGGCAGCCGTACGGCCCTGCTCGTTGGCGCGCTTGATGATCTTGTCATCGACATCGGTGAGGTTCTGGGCGAACGTGACCTCGTAGCCGCTCGCGATGAGCCAGCGACGAATCACGTCAAAGCTGATGAACGTGCGGGCATTGCCGATGTGGATGTTGTCGTAGACCGTGGGGCCGCACACGTACATGCGGACCTTGCCGGACTCGATGGGCTGGAACTCTTCCTTTTTATGGGTAGCGCTGTTGTAGATACGCATTCGTTACTCCTTAACGGTTTTCTGTAGCAGGCAGACGGCCCAGGCGCCGATCCCCTCGCCCTGGCCTTCCCAACCGAGCTTTTCGGTCGTAGTGGCGGCGACACCCACGTTTTCGACGTCAACGCCCAGGGCATGGGCAAGGTTGGCGCGCATGGCATCGCGGTGCGGGGTGATCTTGGGTTGCTGACAGGCAATGGTGCAATCGGCATCGACAAACTCAAAGCCAAGCTCGCGCGCATAGTCCATCACGCGAGCGAGCAGCACCATCGAATCGGCGCCCTCGTAGGCGGGATCGGTGTCGGGAAATAGCTTGCCGATGTCTCCCCCGCGGCAGGCGCCCAGAATGGCGTCGGCCAAGGCGTGCGCGAGCACATCGGCATCCGAGTGACCCAGCAGGCCACGCTCGTAGGGGATGTCGACCCCGCCGATGATACATCGACGCCCCTCCACCAGACGGTGGACGTCGTAGCCGTGGCCAATGCGCAGGTTACTGAACATGGGGAAGGTCCTCTCCCTCGGCCATGCGGCCGAGCAGAATCGCGGTTACGGGACGCAGGTCCTCGGGCACCGTCACCTTAAGGTTATCGCGCGGACTCTGGACGCAACGTACGCGTCCGCCCATGCGCTCGACCAGCGACGAATCGTCGGTGCCGATAAAACCCTCGGCGATAGCTGCGGCGTGAGCACGCTTCATGGCGTCGACGCTAAAGATCTGCGGCGTCTGTGCGGCCCAATAGAGCTCGCGCGGCGGCGTCTCGACGATATTATCGCCGTCGACGATTTTGAGCGTGTCGATCGCGGGCTGACCGCACACGACACCGTCGAGCGAACGGTCGCCCACAAGCACGTCGATAGCGTGATCGATGGCCTCGGTGGTAATGAGCGGACGAGCGCCGTCGTGAATGGCGGCATATTCGAAACCCGCCGGAACCGCATGCACGCCGGCACGGGTGGAATCCTGACGGGTATCGCCGGCATCGGCAAAGCTGATGGGCGTGTCATAGTCAAACGGGTCGATGGCCAGGCGGCGCATCTCGGCACGGCGCTCGACAGGGCAAACCACGACGATGTGGCCGACCTTGTCGCTCCGATCGAACGCGCGGATGGACCAGCTCATGAGCGGACGGCCCGCCACGTTAACGAGCTGCTTACCGCCGGGATTTCCAAAGCGCTGGCCGCTGCCACCGGCAACGACCACGGCGCATACGGGCGCCATTATGCGTTCCCCTGTTTGGTACCCTTCATGCGGTACAGGGAGTCCGCAAGAATGGCAGGGTTGTTGACGCCAAAGTCGCCCAGGCGCTCCGGATCCTCGCTGATGTCGTCCATGAGCTCCTGCAGCGAGCCGTACTCGTCGACGATCTTCTCGGCCACGCCATCGCGCACGACGGACACACGCGAAAGCGTGCGCAGGCCCAGCGGCGTCATGACGGAGTCCTCGTCCAGGTCGTCATAGCCCAGAACCGCCGCCACGTGTTGCGGGTCGGACAGGTCCTTAGGCGTCATACG
>CABUVC010000257.1 GCA_902494855.1 uncultured Collinsella sp. | reverse complement strand
GGATTGGGCTGACCCGCTCGGTTAGACCTGCGGTTACGGTTCCTGTTGTCGACATCTGCCATACGTGGCCACCTTTCCTGTCGCTGCCGCTATCGGCTTTTTCCCATCCATGATACCCCGCCGCGCACAAAAAAGACGGCCCCGAAGGACCGCCTTTCGTATCGTTTTACCGCGTCCGGCAGGAAGCGTCGCAATGCCGCGCTTTAATCGCGACGGCCGAGGATGTTCAGAATGCGCAGGAACACATTGATGATGTCCACGAACAGGTTGGACGCCATGAGCACCGCATTGGGCAGCGTGGGCGGCACCGTCGTGGCAACATAGGTGTCGTAGCCAATAAAGCCGGCGAACACCACGATCACGATCAGGTCGGTGATGGTCTGCGAGACACCCATGAACATCAGCACGATCTCAACCAGAATAGTGGCGAGCAGAATGCCAAAACCGATGCCATATACGCGCTGGAAAAACTTGGGGAACGTCACGCCCAAGGCACCAAAGACAAAGGTGATGGCGGCCGTGGCGATAAAGGCAGTGTTGATGGTGGGCAGGTCGTAGTTGGCAAGGCCAAACGACGCGGTCAGGCCAAAGGTGCTCGCAAAGATTACGTAGCCCACAAGGGACAGGCCCACGGACTGCTTGCTGGCGGCGGCCGACATCATGACCATGCCGACGATGGTCAAAATAAACGAGCCAAAGACCAGCGGCAAGGCGGCGCCGCTCATCATCATGCGCGCAAACGACATGGTGCTCGTAAAGTAGGCGCCGGCACCCATGGCGCAAAAGCCCAAGAAGATCAGGGCAGACATGGTGAGATTGTACGCGCGCGGCGACATCTCCTTGGCGCGGCTTGCGCCGCTCTCGATGGGGCCGTTCTGATAGCCCTGGATATCGTTCATAGGTTCGTCCTTTCAAAAGCGCCACAAATAACGGCGCAGTAGCTGACAAGATTCCTGCCATTGTACCCGAATGTCGTACGTCCTTACCTACGGCGCTCGCCCTCGAGCGTACGGTCGAATGCCCACACCCACCAACGCATCAGATGGGCCTGCGAGCCATCTGGTCGTTCACGCGTCTGGTCCTCCAGATACAACTCGGTCGCGTGCCCGCCAAAACGCACCTTATAGGTTGCCGTACGAATGCCGTGAACCGTCAGGCCAAACCCAGTGGTCGAGACAATCTCGTCAATCGTAAAGCAACGACCGTCGACCCAGCAGACGGTGACCGGCACGACCTGTCCGCCCGCGAGGATGCGAGCCACGACGTCCACATACTGCTTGTGTACGCGCCGAGTTTTGCCATCTGTCTGTCGATATTCCATGTCTCCTATTATCGAACGCATGTTTGCATGTTGTAAAGCGAACAGACTGTGGTTTTGGAGTGTCGTAGCAATCGCACGTGTCCGCATGGCGTGTTAGCAAAAAGAATACCCGCGGTCAACAGGACTAATATTCAATTTTAGTGCCAAAAATCCACTTCTCACGTCAGAACTCCGTTAAGGAACCCACAGGAGGTGATACGATTTATCATGTTTTTGTAACGTGCCTGCAAACTTCGAGAAAGCCCATATATGGACGTAACGTTCTCAACCTTCCTCGGCCAAATTGTGTCGAACCCAGTCCTTGCCGTCACCGTGATCCTCGCGTTGGGCGCCATCTTCGTCAATGGATGGACCGACGCGCCCAACGCCATCGCGACCTGCGTCACTACGCGTTGCATGCCCGCCCGCGCCGCCATTCTCATGAGCGCCGCATTCAACTTCCTCGGCGTGCTCATCATGACGCACTTTAATGCGAGCGTCGCCAACACCATCTCACATATCGTCGACTTTGGCGGAAATAGCACCATGGCACTCGCCTGCCTATGCGCGGCGCTGTTCTCCATCGTCGTCTACGGCGCCACGGCATCGCGTTTTGGCATCCCCACTTCGCAAAGCCACAGCCTCATCGCCGGCCTAACCGGCGCCGCTATCGCCCTCGGTGGCGCGAGCAGCGTTAACGTCCACGAGTGGATGAAGGTCATCTACGGCCTGGCGCTCTCCATCGGCCTGGGCTTCGTCATGGGCTGGGTCCTGTGCAAGCTCGTCTCGATTCTTTTCGCCGCCGCTAACAGGCGACGTGCCAACGTCTTCTTTAAATACGCTCAGATCGCGAGCGCTGCGGCCATGAGCTTTATGCACGGCGCGCAGGATGGACAGAAGTTCATCGGCGTGCTCTTTTTAGGTGTCGCCTTTGCCAGCGGGCAGACGAGCGTCGGCGACGCCGGCATCCCCATCTGGATCATGCTGCTGTGCTCGGCAACCATGGGCATCGGCACCAGCGTGGGCGGCGAGCGCATCATCAAGTCC
>CABUVC010000256.1 GCA_902494855.1 uncultured Collinsella sp. | reverse complement strand
TCAGGCGCGTGACGAGCGAGGAGCTCGAGAACTCATCGATGTTGGCAAAGCTGAACGTCTGGATTTTGTAGAACAGGTCGTGACGCAGGTTCTTGGCGAAGCCGCAGCTCGCATGGCTGCAGGTGACGCCTGCCGCGGCGCCAAAAGCAAGCGATGTCAGCGCGATGAGCACCAAAAGGCCCGCGGTGGGAAGCATCTCGGCTACGGTGGCGCCGTCTTTGATGGCGTCGATCAGGTTGGCGGTGATAAATGGAATCAGCATCTCGCAGAGCACCTCGCCAAGCACGAGCAGCGGCGTGGCAACGGTGACTTTCATATAGTCGCGGATGCTTCCCATGAGGGTTTTAATCATCCAGTTCCTCCCAGGTTACGCGGATTTTATCGAGCATTTCGGCGAGGTCCTCGCGCTCGTCGTGGGTGAGCGCGCTAAAGGCCCGTTCTCTAAAGCGAATGCGGGCTGCCTGGTCGATGCGGGCGTTTTCCCGGCCGGTTTCGGTCAGGCGAATGGTGAGTTGCCGTCGATCCTTGGGGTTACGGCTGCGCTCGATGAGGCCGTTGAGCTCGAGCTTGGACAGGATCTCGGAAAGCGATCCCGGCTTGAGGTCAAAGTGCATGCCGAGTTCCTGCTGCGACATCTCGCCGCCGGGTTGCTTGGCCAGCAGGCAGATGATGGGCGCCTTGCCGGACACGCCGCCGCCGTGAAAGTGCATGTAGTGGCCGCAAAAGCCTAGGCCGCTCAGGATGCGCTTGGCGAGTTTGTCTTCGGCGCTGACCGCTTCGGGTATGTCTACCGGTTGCGACGGGTCACCGCCGGGCTCATGCGGAAGGACGAGTGGTTCAACACACATATCTAAGCTTCGCTCCTTTCTTTAGTTAGGTAGTTGAATTGTTTTGTGCCTAACCAATTTAGGAGCACGGTAAATAAATGTCAAGGTACCAAACTTATTATGTTCGAGCGGCACTTAGGGACGTTCCTTATGTGCCGGCATTTGGGGACACTCCTTGTGTCGACTAGTCATTTAAGAACGTCCCCAACGACTAACTTCCTCCTTCCCGTAACCTTTCCGCAACAATTCGTCCTCTGCGGTGCCAGCGCCCGTTCACAACGTCCCCTGCGCTACACTTAGTCGCACTGTGGCGCTGCCGCGCCGCGCCCGAAACAAGGGAGACCCTCATGAAGAATACTCAGCTGCTGCTGGTTAACGATATGTGCGGTTACGGCAAGGTCGCGCTTTCCGCCATGCTGCCGGTGCTGTCGCACATGGGCTACCGTATCCATAACCTGCCGACGGCGCTCGTTTCTGACACGCTCAACTACCCCAAGTTCTACATCCACGACACCACCGAGTACGTGCGTCAAAGCCTCGCTATCTGGGAGGAGCTCGGCTTTGAGTTCGACGCCATCTCGACCGGCTTTATCGTGACCGAGGAAGAGACGCGCATCATCTCGGACTTTTGCCATCGCCGTGCGCAAAAGGGCACCAAGGTGTTCGTCGATCCCATCATGGGTGACAACGGCAAGCTCTATGCCGGCGTGCCCGAGTCCACGATTGGCCTCATGCGGCACCTGCTGGAGTGCGCGGACTACGCGGTGCCCAACTACACCGAGGCCTGTCTGCTCGCCGATACGCCTATTGCAGAGCAGATCACGCCCGATGAGGCCCGCGCCCTTGTGGACGCCGTGCGCGAGTTGGGTGCCAAGTCGGTGGTCATTACGAGCGCCGTGGTCAATGGCACGAACGCGGTTATCGGTTACGACCATGTAGCGGGGGAGTACTTCACGATTCCCTTTGAGCTCATTCCGGTCTATTTCCCGGGCACGGGCGACACGTTCTCGGCGGTGCTCGTCGGCCGCGTTATGGCAGGTTGGAGTCTGCAGCGCGCGACGTCCGATGCCATGCGTGTGGTGGCTGAGCTTATCGAGCGCAATGCCGACCAAGAGGACAAGTCGGCCGGCCTGCCCATCGAGGCCTGCCTGGACGTGATCGACCATGAGTAACGCTGGCGAGGGCGGCGTCAAGCCTGCGGGCGAGAACAAGCCGCTCGGCGCGCCGCGTGGCAAGCGTCCGCGTATCCGCGTGAGCTGCGTGGACCAGCTAGGTGCGTGCCGCTGCCACCATGGTCACAAGCCGGGCGACGTTTTTGACTTCGACCGCGATCGCGGCAAGATGTGCTCCATGGCCTGCCATGTGGGCTTTCCCTATATCGATATCCTGCGCTATGGCGGAACCGTGCCTGGCAACGAGCCTGGTACGGCAAAGTTCTGCTGCCCCGAGGTCGACACCCTCAACGTCTGGCTTGCCGAGATCGTCGACGAATAGGTGAGCGTGGATTTTCTCCCGTTTAG
>CABUVC010000255.1 GCA_902494855.1 uncultured Collinsella sp. | reverse complement strand
TACGGCGTTTGTAAAACGCCGTAACCTACAAAATGAGCATGGCGTCGCCAAAGCTGAAGAAACGGTAGCGCTCCTCGATGGCGGCGGCGTAGGCATCCATGATCTGGTCGCGGGTGGCAAGCGCGCTCACGAGCATCATGAGCGTGGAGCGCGGCACGTGGAAGTTTGTGATCAGCGCGTCGACCACGTGATAGGTCGAGCCGGGCATAAGGTAGAGCTGCGTCGTGGCGTTCTCGCGCACCACGATGTCACCGCGGCCAAGTGTATCGGCCCCGTCCTCGCGGCCCTCAAAATAGCGCGCCGTCACGGCCGGATCGGACACCGGTGCCTCAGCGTCAAAGGCGCTCTCGAGCGAGCGCACTGCGGTGGTACCGACAGCAATCACGCGATGCCCCTCGGCCTTAGCCTTATGCACGGCGTCGACAACCTCCTGCGACACGTGGTAGCGCTCGGTGTGCATCACGTGCTGCGTGGGGTCGTCCTCCTCCACCAGACGGAAGGTATCGATACCCACCTCGAGCTCGACGGCGGCAAACTTCGCACCCTTGGCCTCGATAGCGGCCATGAGCTCAGGAGTAAAATGCAGACCCGCCGTAGGAGCGGCAGCCGAGTGCTCCTCCTTCATGGCGTAGACGGTCTGGTACTTCTCGGGATCGCCCTCGTAATCGGTAATGTAGGGCGGCAGCGGCACGTGACCGGCAGCATGAATGGCCTCGTCGAGCGTGCGCGGCTCGCCGGCGGCATTGCAGCCGGCCGGCTCAAAGCGCACCAGACGGCCTCCGCGGCTATCGGTGACAAAGTCGATGACCTCGGCCGTCAGCACCACGGGAGCCCCCTCGGGCGCATGGGCGCCACCGGCGCGATACTCAATCTGAGCACCGGGCTTCAGGCGCTTGCCCGGCTTGACCAGGCACTCCCAAACGTGGCCCAGCGGGTCAACATCCTCACGGCGCTTGAGCAGCAGCGTCTCGACCACGCCACCCGAGCCGGCTTTGCGACCGATCAGGCGGGCCGGCATCACACGCGTCTTGTTGATGACGAGCACATCGCCCGGCTCGATATAGTCGATGATGTCGCGGAAGATGCGGTGCTCAACGGTACCGCCGTGCTCCAGCGGCTTCCCCGCCTGGGAGCCTTTGCGATCCACCACCAGCAGGCGGCAGGAGTCGCGCGGCTCGGCAGGAGCCTGGGCAATCAGTTCCTCAGGAAGGTTGTAGTCAAAATCATCGGTACGCATAGACACGTCGGATACTCCTTATATAGCTAAAGTCCGCTCTACATCCTAGCAGGCTGACGTCCCAAACGAACTACTTTTTGGCGGCTTTGCGCTCGTCGCGGATGCGGGCGCGATCCATGGCCGCCTCGACCGCCGAGAAACGGCAGCCGCAGTAATTCTGCCGATACATGCCCAGCTCACGCGAACGGCGCGTAGCCTCGGGATAATACGGGCGAAAATCGCGAATCACCGGGGTGAGACCGCGGGCGGCAGCCAGACGCTCCAAAACATCATTGCAGGTATCGAACAGCTGATACGGCGAGACGGCGAGCGTCGTGCCCACAAACTCAAACCCGCGCTCCTGGGCCACGCGGCACGCCTCGGCCAAGCGCAGGGCATAGCACGAGCGACAGCGACGGGGCCGATCGGCACCCAGCGGGGCCACGCCGGCCTCCCAGCGCTCGCGGTCCTCCCCCGCCTCGATGAGCTCGATGTCGCCATCGGCACACCACCGGCGCAGCTCGTCCAGACGCCGCCGCCATTCATCGCGCGGTTGAATATTGGGATTGGTCCAGCAAATCGTGGGCTCAAACCCCTCCTCGCGCAGCAGGCGAACCGGCTCAAGCGAGCATGGTGCACAGCACGCATGCAGCAACAACGACTTCATCGACATCCCCGTCCCAGAAAACTCACCCCGACATCATGGCAGCTAAAATAGCCCCGTCCCAAAAAGACTACTTTGCGAAAAAGCGCACGCCAAAGGACGTATCCTCGCAGGCGACAATGCGGCGGTCGCGCAGGATCGTCCGCACGTAATACCAGTCGCCCACACAGCCCGACAAATGCAAGCCAGCCGCCAGGTAACACAGCAGCGGATAACCCGAGAGCGCAAAGCCCAGGGCAAACGCCACCGTCAGAACAACCGTGGGCGCCAGGCAAATGGCCATGTACCGCCGACGCGAATACACAACGCCCTCGGCGCAGGCATAGATCATCGCCGTCTCACGATTCGCGCCAAAGGTCACATGCGCGCCCGCAGGCGCCAGCAGCTTAAAAAACACCGCATGCACCAGCTCGTGCACGGCAAGCGACGCTGCAGAAACCGCAGCCACACCGACCATCCAGCCCACGACGGTGATCCAGCC
>CABUVC010000254.1 GCA_902494855.1 uncultured Collinsella sp. | reverse complement strand
CAGGGGCGCACCGGCTGCTTCTTGCCTTCGGCCTGATACCTAAACGGCGTCACGTAGGCGGTGGCAGCGGCGGTCATGGCACCGGTCGAGCCGGCGGAGAAGAACGCATCCGCGTTGCCCTTCTTAATGGCGCGGCAAGAAAGCACGATCGACGACTTACGCTTGGTCATCACGGCGCGAATGGGATCGTCATCCATGGCGATAATGTCAGGGGCTTCCAGAGCCTCCACACGTGCATGGGCCGCGGCAAAGGGATTGACGATTTCAGCGGGGCCAGCTGCCAAGACCTCGATATCGGGATCGGCGGCAAGTGCAGCCTCGATACCATCGAGAACAACCTGAGGTTTCTCGTCTCCGCCCACAACGTCTACACAAACGCGAACGTTACTCATATACATGCTCCTTATACAAAAATGGCCGACTCATTGAGCCGGCCATTGTGGTTCCATTTGGAACGGCATCGCATCCAGAGTATACCGTTACTCGGTAACGATAACCTCGCGGTCCTTGTAGAAACCGCAGCTGGGGCACACGTGGTGCGGAAGCTTGACAGCGCCGCAACGGGGGCAAGTGGACTGAGCCGCAGCCGAAATCTTCATGTTGGCGGAACGACGGGTGTGAGTGCGGATACGACCCTGCTTTTGTTTAGGTACGGGCATAGTGACCTTCCTTATGAACTATCCAGTGTGGCGATTACGCGCAAGTAGCGATACTACCACAGTTTTACTCATCAAGCTTGAGATTCTTCAATGCTGCAAATGGATTTTCCGTGGCAGCGGCCCATTCTGCCTCTGCCTGGGCGGCGCAATCGCATTGCTCGACGTTGAGATTGCAACCGCATGTGGGGCACAGACCACGGCAATCGGGCTTGCAGAGCACCACAAACGGCGTGTCCATAACGACCGCGTCATTGATAGGCTCACCCAGATCAACGATACGGTCCTCACCCAGGAGCTCGTAGCCGTCCTCGTAGGCCTCGGGATCCTCGGGCTCCTCAAAGAGGTAGAACTCCTCGATCTCGCCGGCGATATCAAACGAGGCGGGCTCCAGGCAACGGTCGCACTCGCCGGTGGCGTGCGCGCGAACCATGCCCGTGAGCAAGACACCGGTACCGGCATTGGTAAAGACAACGTCGTAGTCGATGCCGTCCTGTAGCTGGTACTCCTTCTCGCCCACCGTGTAGGTGGCGACATCGACCTTACCGGTCAGCGGATACGAATCTCCAGGAAACTCGAGCTGCTCGGAAAGATCGACGGTAACGCTCGGGAACTCAGCCATTACCACTGACCATTCTGCTGGGCGGCACCCTCGTTGAGCTGCTGACGGCAACGGGTAACGGTGCCGGTCAGGCTCTTGAGGTTCTCCTCCAGGTGCGTAAAGACCTGCTCTGCGTAGTCCTCGGCAGCATAACGCGTCTCGCGCTCGTACTGCTGGGCACGATCGCGGATGTCGTCGGCCTGCTGCTGCGCAAGGCGGACGATCTCCTGCTCACCGGCAATGGTGAGGGCCTGCTGCTGAGCGTCGGCGATGATAGAATCGGCCTGAGCGGCGGCGGAAGCCATAAGCTCCTCGCGCTCCTTAAGGATACGGCGGGACTTCTGCCACTCCTCGGGATAGCTCATGCGGATCTCGTCGAGGATGTTGAAGAACACGTCGGCGTCGATGACCTTGAACTGAGCGTTCTTGCCGAAAGGCGGCTTGGCTTCCTCGATCAGCCCTTCGAGCTCATCGACCAAGCTGACGATCCTATCGCCAGGAAAATTCTCGCCCGGCATCCGGTCTCCTTTCATAGGTAACATATCATCGTGCTAGTTTACCACATGCCACCAGGCAATAAGAAACGTCACGAAAAGCGATGTCTGAGCGCTTCGACCACGTTGGGCGGGACAAACGTCGATACATCGCTGCCGAGCGAGGCGATCTGGCGAACGACCGAGCTCGAGATATAACCGTACTGCGGCGCACTCATGACAAAGATGGACTCCAGCTCGCTATCCAGGCGATAGTTGAGGTCGGCCTGCTGCAGTTCATATTCAAAGTCGGTCATGGCGCGCAGACCCTTAACGACGGCGCCGGCGCCCTGTTCACGTGCAAAGTCGACCAGCAGGCCAGTGAAGGGCAGAACCTCGACGCCGTCGATATCACCGAGCGCCTCGCGGGCCAGCGCCACGCGCTCATCGAGCATAAACGTGGTGCCCACACCGTTTTTACCCTGCGACTCGGCAACAGCGACGATCACGCTGGGAAAGATGCGGCGGGCGCGGCGGATCACATCGATATGGCCAAACGTGATGGGATCGAAGGTGCCCGGGACGATCACGCGATTGATGGTGTCATTCATGGGCGTCCTCCTGAAACGTCGTGGCATCGT
>CABUVC010000253.1 GCA_902494855.1 uncultured Collinsella sp. | reverse complement strand
GCCAGAGCGGCAATCTGCCTTTCAACTTCGGCGGCATGATCAAAAGATCAATGCCGCCTTGTTTCAAGGCACCTTGCTCGCTCTGGCGGGCTTTCGCTGTCCGCGCCAAAATATCGGCGTTGCCATGGCCCGGATGCGGCACTTGGGGACGTTCCTCACTTTGGAAATACGGCCCGCTCGCTGTCCGTCCTCTACCTGCGGCGTTGCCTTGCTCCGGATGCGGTAGTCATGGGGGACGTTCTTAAATGACTAGTCGAAGGGACACTCTTACACCAAATCTGCCGGCCCTCGCCGGGCTCGTCCTTTGCTTTACCGAGATAAAGTGAACGTGCAGATTCGTAACCCACTCGCAACCGTTCTATGGCACGATATTGAACGAATGTATGCTATGCGCCCAAATCGTTTTGGGCAGAGTGGGAGACAGTATGGTCAAGCTGTACGAGGACGGCATCTACCTGCGCGGCGGCAGCGAGGTTGTGCCTGCGGCCGAGGCTGCCGAGCGCGGTATTACGCAGACGCCCGAGGATGCCAAGCGCGGCACCATCGCGTATTCGATCCTCCAGGCACACAATACGTCCGGAGATCCCGAGGCACTCAAGATTCGCTTCGACGCCATGGCGAGCCACGACATCACCTTTGTCGGCATCATCCAGACGGCGCGCGCCTCGGGCATGGAGCAGTTCCCGCTGCCCTACGTGCTCACCAACTGCCACAACTCGCTGTGCGCCGTGGGCGGCACCATCAACGAGGACGACCACGTCTTTGGTCTCTCGGCTGCCAAGAAGTACGGTGGCATCTTCGTTCCGCCGCACATCGCCGTTATCCACTCCTTTATGCGTGAGAACTTTGCCGGTTGCGGCAAGATGATCCTGGGTTCCGACTCGCACACCCGCTACGGCGCCCTAGGCACCATGGCCGTGGGTGAGGGCGGCGGCGAGCTGGCCAAGCAGTTGCTGCGCGACACCTACGATGTCGCCTATCCCGGCGTCGTTGCCATCTACCTCACGGGCGCCCCGCGCCCCGGCGTTGGCCCGCACGACGTGGCGCTCGCCATCATCCGTGCCGTCTTTGCCAAGGGCTACGTTAAGAACAAGGTCATGGAGTTCGTGGGCCCCGGCATCTCGAGCATGACGACCGACTACCGCAACGGCGTCGACGTCATGACCACCGAGACCACCTGCCTGTCGAGCATCTGGGCCACCGACGAGGACACGCACACATTCCTGACCATGCACGGCCGCGGCGACGACTACCGCGAGCTCAAGCCCGCCGATGTCGCCTACTACGACGGCTGCGTCGAGGTCGACTTGTCGAGCATCAAGCCCATGATCGCGCTGCCGTTCCATCCTTCCAACGGCTTTGAGATTGACGAGCTCAACGAGAACCTCGAGGACATCCTGCACGAGGTGGAGCTCGAGGCCGCCAAGATCGGCGAGGGTAAGACGCACTTTAGCCTGCTCGACAAGATCGTCGACGGCAAACTGCACGTGCAGCAGGGCGTTATCGCCGGCTGCTCGGGCGGCAACTACGACTCCGTGGTCCAGGCTGCCCGCGTGCTCAAGGGCGCCAACACCGGCTGCGGCGAGTTCTCGCTGTCGGTCTATCCCACGAGCCAGCCCGTGGCGCTCGAACTCACGCGTCGCGGCTATATCTACGACCTTATGGAGGCCGGCGCGATCGTGCGCACGGCGTTCTGCGGCCCGTGCTTTGGCGCCGGCGACACGCCTGCCAACAACGGCCTGTCCATCCGCCACACCACGCGCAATTTCCCCAACCGCGAGGGTTCCAAGCCGGGTAATGGCCAGCTGAGCGCTGTGGCTCTGATGGACGCCCGCTCCATCGCGGCGACGGCTGCCAACGGCGGCGTCCTGACGCCGGCGACCGACCTGCCCGAGGAGACTTGGGACGAGGCCTGCGAGTACACCTTTGACGACGCTCCCTACAAGAAGCGCGTGTACTGGGGCTTTGGCAAGGCGGAGCCTGCCGACGAGCTGGTCGAGGGTCCCAACATCAAGCCGTGGCCCGCGATGGAGCCTCTCGGCGACGACATCCTGCTCAAGGTGTGCTCCAAGATCATGGACCCGGTCACCACGACCGACGAGCTCATTCCCTCGGGCGAGACGAGCTCCTTCCGCTCCAACCCGCTGGGTCTGGCCGAGTTTACGCTCAGCCGTCGCGACCCTGCCTACGTGGGCCGCTCCAAGGAGGTCGACGCGGTGGAAAAGCGCCGCGTTGCCGGCGAGGCAGCGGGCGACCTGGCGGCACTCGATGCCGAGCTTGCCAGCGTGTTTGAGGCGCTGACCGGCGCGGGTGTCGCGGCCGATGCCAAGGCGACTGAGTACGGCTCCATGCTCTATGGCAAGAAGCCCGG
>CABUVC010000252.1 GCA_902494855.1 uncultured Collinsella sp. | reverse complement strand
GCGTCTTTAAGGATCGCACGGGCAAGTGCCACGCGCTGGACCTCGCCGCCCGAAAGATATGCTCCGCCGGCGCCGAGCATGGTATTGATGCCCTGTGGGAGCTTGGCCACAATGTCGTCGCACTGAGCTGCGGAGAGGGCTGCACGTACTTCGTCGTCAGTGGCCGTAGGCTTGGAGGCGCGCACATTATCGGCAAGTGTTTGCCGGAACAGCTGGTTGGTCTGGAACACGAAGGCGACCTGGTCCATAAGCTCGTGGGGATCCATATCGCGAACGTCCACACCGCCTACGAGCACTCGACCCGAAGAGACATCCCAAAAACGAGGAATCAAGCTTGCGCAAGTTGACTTGCCGCCGCCCGAAGGACCCACCAGCGCGAGGGTGCTACCTGCGGAAACGTTAAAGCTCACATTGTTGACGGCAGGCGCCTCAGCACCCTCGTAGGTAAAGCTCACGTCCTCAAAGCGCACATCGCTGCCAGCGGGGTGCTTGGGTTGAGCGGGCACGGAGAGCTGCTTGGAATCCATAACGCTTCGGATGCGCGCCAGCGAATCGGCACCCATCTGAGACGCCTCGCCCACAAACATAAGCTTGGTCATGGCCGTCGGCACCACGGCCGAAAAGATCGCGTAAAACGTAAAATTGACCATAAAGTGCGCGAAGTCCGTCTCGCCCGGCGCCAGCAGCAGCGCCACAGGCAACAGGAATGTCACAAGACCATTGAGCGCGGTAAGGTTGAGCACCTGCGGACCCCGGCAAAACGTACCCGCATAGTTTTGCGCCATATCGGCGTATTCGGCGATCGCATCGTGGAACGCCTTAAAGGAGTAGACCGTCTGCTGGAATACCTTGACCACGGGGATGCCGCGTACGTATTCGGTGCCGGTCTTGTTCATCTTGACCAGCGCGCCCATGTAAGCCTTCATAAACTCGGCGCCCTTGCCGCTCATCATGGTGGCCATGGCGCAAAACGAAACGACGACCGAGATTAAGCATGCCGCGCCCAAACGCCAATCGAGGGCGAAAAGCAGCACGAGCAGGCCCACGACCATGGCGGTGGCACCGGCGATATCGGGCAGCATGTGCGCGAGCAGCGTCTCGGTGGAGGCGGCACAGCCGTCTACGATACGGCGCAGCTCGCCGGTGGCGTGCGTGTCAAAGTAGCCGAGCGGCAGCTTAAGCAGATGCTCGCTCGTAGCCTTGCGGATATTGGATGCGCAGCGAAACGCGGACAGGTGCGTGCACATGAGTCCCACGAAATAGACCACGATGCTTGCCAGGGCAAAACCGACAGCCCACCAACCATACATCGCGATGTCGGCGGCCTCGCTCCAGTTGGGCGCCACGGCGATCAGGTCTCGCGCAACAAGCCAGATGCACACGTACGGGCCAAAGCTCAGCAGCTGCGAGAACGCCGAGAGGGCCATGCCCAAATACGTTAGGAATTTACGGTCACCGGCATATGCAAGTAGCTCGCCGATGCCGCCGCCTTCCTTTTTTGATCCCTTTGCCATGAGATTCCTTTCTAACGGCTTGAGAGTTAACCGTACTGAACTTATCATTGATGTGTTAGCCATGGCTCACAATCAAGCCAGGCGTGGACGTTTCTGCAAAGGAAAGGAACGCTTTTGCAAATACGGCGGGCAGCGACCGACATAACCGGGCTCTATGCACCACAGTTTGAGCAGTTTGGCCTGGAGCTTACCGGCAAGGGCGCCGTCTTTACCGGCGAGGTGGCAAACGATCGGGCGCACGGACGCGCATGGATCATGCCTCTCTCCCCCGCCTGCATCGTTATGGAGCATTTCATTACCCCGACGCACGATATGCACCTGGCCGAATACACACCCGAGCCGTACGCCTGCGTGAGCGAGGTCAGCGCGCCCACACTTATATGCATGCCCGAGGCTGGCATAACGCCTGCGAACCTTAAACCCTTGCATGGACCGTGGCCGAACAGCGCGGTGTGCAGCTTTATCCAAGATAGCTGCGGCGAGGAGCTAAGTCCGCTGTTTGCAGGGCAGCTTTATCACTCGCGCTCGGTGCTCTTTTTGCCTGGATATTTTGACGAACTGGAGCACCGCTATCCCAACGAGTTCGCAGGGGTCTTTGAGGCGTTTGCCGAGCCATGGCACGAGGAAGCGACGTCCGCCATCTGCCACACACTGCACCGGATTAACGAGGACCGCGCCCGCACCGTAGGCGGACACGTCTATATGCAAGGCATCGTGGAGACCATGGTCGCGGAGCTCGCCTGTTCGCGCGCGGCCCACAAGCAGGCGCAGCAGGCGGCAGACACACGCGCCAGCGTGACCATTGCCGAGGAAGCAACGGCAATGATTGAGCGCGCGCTCGACAAAGGCAGACGTGTGGGT
>CABUVC010000251.1 GCA_902494855.1 uncultured Collinsella sp. | reverse complement strand
CGCCCAGATTATGGGTGAGCCCGAGTTTGCCTATCGCCTGTCGCCCGATAACTGGATTGCCATCACGGGTACCAACGGCAAGACGACCACCACGTCGTTGACTGATTATCTGCTCAAGGCTGCCGGCGAGGTCAGCGTAGCTGTCGGCAACATCGGCGAGCCGCCGGTCAACGAGATTGACGGCCGAGCCCACAACGAGTGGTTTGTGGCCGAGCTCTCGAGCTACCAGATTGCTACGACCGCCGAGCTTCATCCTCGCGTGGCGGTGCTGCTCAACATCACTCCCGACCACTTGGGCTGGCATAAGAGCCATAAGAACTATGCGCTTGCCAAGATCAAACTGTTTGACAATATGGTCGATGACGATCTGGCGGTTGTCGACGTCGAAGACGCCGGCATTCACGAGTTCGATGAGTACATCTACACGCCGGGTCGTCGCATCTGCAAGGTTGCCTTTGACGAGCCTGAGGGCGAGGATGCCGCCTTTGTGCGCGACGGCAAGATGGTCGTGCGCCTGAAGGGCGTCGAGACCCCGCTCATCGCTACATCCGAGCTCAAGATTTCGGGCCATCACAATGTTATCAATGCCCTGTGCGCTGCCACGGCTGCCCTGGCAGTCGGTGCCGATGTCGATGGCGTCTGCCGCGGTCTGGCCTCGTTCCAGCCGCTCGAGCACCGCGTGGAGCCGTGTGGCGAGATTGACGGCGTGCGCTACGTCAACGATTCCAAGGCGACCAACACCGATGCGGTCGAGAAGGCACTGACGGCATTTCCCGATGACGACGTGATCTTGCTGCTCGGCGGCCACGATAAGGGCACGCCGCTCACGGACTTCGCGCGCGTCGTTATGGACAACGTGCGCTCGGTCGTCTGCTTTGGCGATGCGCGCGAGCGCTTCACCGCCGCTATGGACGAGGCCGATGTCGATGGCGATGTGGATATCGCCCAGGCGGATGACCTACGCGACGCCGTGGACGTCGCCCGTTCGCTGTCGAGCCGTGGTGACGTGATCTTACTTTCTCCTGCCTGCTCTTCGTTCGATGAGTTCTCGGGCTATGAGGAGCGCGGCCGCGTGTTTAAGGACTACGTGGCCCAGCTTGCCGCTGCAGCGAAATCACAAATGGAATAGGGGTTGCGGTGAGAGAGGAGAGCCCCCGACAAGGTATGAGGAGGCCCGACTCGGACCGTGCTTCCTAACGTCGTATCACACCGCGTTCCAGCCGCGGCGGGCAGTCGTTTAGCGAACGCTATATTGCCGGCGTTCCCGCCCGTATCATGCGCCCCCGTTTGATATTCATGGCCTGCTTGTTTACCTTGGTATGCTTTGGCCTGCTGATGGTGTACTCGGCGTCTTCGGTCGAGGCGCTGCACGAGAATGGCTCGGCGACGTTTTTTCTGGGTCGACAGGCCGCGTTTGCCGTGGTCGGTGTTCTGGCGCTGATTGCCATCGTGCGCGTTTTGCCGGACAGCTGGTTTGGGGAGGATGTGCTCAGGATCTTCCTCATAGGCATGATAGGGCTACTGTTTCTGGTGTTCTTGGTGGGCAGCGGCAGCCGTGGCGCCACGCGCTGGCTCAACATCGCCGGTATTCAGTTCCAGCCTTCCGAGTTTTTAAAGCCATTTGCCATTGCGTATTCGGCCATCATGCTTGATCGCTTCTTTTCGCCCGGTGGCAACATCAACGAATTCCTTCGCAAGATGGGCATCTACCTGGGCATTTCGCTCTTTCTGATCTTTATCCAGCCCGATTTCGGTACTGTCCTGATCATCCTGTTGACCCTCATGTGCATGGCGTTGTTTGCGGGTCTCGACCCCAGATTTATCATCGGCGTGCTAATCTTCGGCATTCTCGTGATCGTGATTGCGCTTGTCGCAGAGCCGTACCGTATGGTGCGTATTCAGGTTGCCTTGAACCCTTGGGCCGACGAGTATGGTGACGGCTATCAGGCCACGCTTGCCATCATGGCCTTTGCCTCGGGCGGTCTGTTCGGCCGTGGCATCGGCAACTCAACCATGAAGTACTCGTATCTGCCCGAGGCGCACAATGACTACATCCTGGCCATCATTGGCGAGGAAGTCGGTTTTGTCGGAACCGTGCTGTTCTTCTTGGTGTTTGCGATGCTGATCTACTCGGCGTTTCGCATTGCCGAGCAGGCGACCGATCGCCGGGGCGCGCTTATGGCGTCTGGCTCCGCGGTCATTCTCGCGGTGCAGTTTTTGATTAACGCGTTGGGCATCCTCAACGTGTTTCCCATGACGGGCAAACCGTTGCCGTTTATTAGCTACGGCGGTTCGTCGATTATTGTGTCGCTTATGCTCGCCGGTCTGATCCTGCGCGTTTCGTACGAGAGCGCCCGTCGCGATGAGTACGACCGTCGCCGCGAGAGCTT